>NZ_MUYZ01000003.1:0-97491 GCF_003013775.1 Micromonospora sp. MH33 | reverse complement strand
GCGCGCGGGCGCTGGGTGATGGCCGGGCTGTGGCTCGGCGGCGTGGTGCTCGCCTGGAGCTGGGGCGCGCTGGTGCGGGCGCGCGGCGCGCGCCGGCTCGCCGAGCGGCGACAGGCCGTGCTCGAGGAGCGGGCCCGGATCGCGCGCGAGCTGCACGACGTGCTCTCCCACACCGTGTCGGTCATGGTCGTGCAGGCGGCCGCCGCCGATGACGTGTTCGACGCCGACCCGGCGCGGGCCCGCGAGGCGCTGCGACGCACCGAGCAGGCCGGGCGGCAGGCCCTCGCCGAGCTGCGCTGGTTTCTGCGCACCGTGCGGGCCGACGACGAGGGCGACACCGGGTCGCAGGCGCCACCGCAGCCGGGCCTCGGCGACGTCGAGCGGCTCGCCGAGACGGTGAGCGCCGCCGGGCTGCCCGTGACGGTGCGCCGGGAAGACGACGACGCCGCGGACGTGCCGCTGGCCGTGCAGCTGTCGGCGTACCGGATCGTCCAGGAGGCCCTCACCAACACGCTGCGGCACGCCGGCGCGGGCAAGGCCGAAGTGGTGATCCGCAGCGGGCCTTCCGAGATGTACGTCCAGGTGCGCGACGACGGCCGCGGCGGCTCCGCCGCCGGCTCCGGGCAGGGCATCCCCGGCATGCGGGAGCGCGCCGCGCTGCTCGGCGGCATGCTGCGTGCCGGGCCGGCGCCCGGCGGCGGGTTCGAGGTGGCGGCGTGGCTGCCGACGAGGGAGCGAGCCCAATGAGAAGCGAAGGTGACGGCATGACGATCAGGGTGCTGATCGCCGACGACCAGGCGCTGGTGCGCTCCGGCTTCCGAATGATCCTCGAGGCACGCGACGACCTCGAGGTGGTCGGCGAAGCCTCCGACGGCGCGCACACGATCCGGCTGGTCGAGCAGGCCCGGCCCGACGTGGTCCTCATGGACGTGCGGATGCCCGGCCTCGACGGCGTCGAAGCCACCGCGCGGCTGACCGGGCGGCCCGGCGCCCCGCGGGTCATCATTCTAACGACGTACGACCTCGACGAGGCGCTCTACGCGGCGCTGCGGGCCGGCGCCAGCGGGTTCCTGCTCAAGGACGTCCGCCCGGCCGACCTCGTCGAGGCGATCCGGGTCGTGGCCCGCGGCGACGCCCTGCTCGCGCCGAGCGCGACCCGGCGGCTGCTGGACCGGTTCGCGGCCACCGACGTGACGCCGCCAGCCATGCCCGGCGCCCTGGAACAGCTCACCGAGCGGGAGCGGGAGGTGCTGATGCTGCTGGCCCGCGGCGCCGCCAACGCCGAGATCGCCGAGCGGCTGGTCGTGACCGAGGCGACGGTCAAGACCCACGTGTCGTCGATCCTGCGTAAGCTCGGCGTCCGTGACCGGGTCCAGGCCGTCGTGCTCGCCTACGACCTCGGCCTGGTCCGGCCCCGGCCCCCCTCCTGAAGTCGTAGGCGCAGGACCCGTCGCCGGTTGGAAGTGCGCGCGCCGCCGCGTTCCTAGCGTCGGTGTCATGATGACACCGCAGCAACGCCGCGCCGTTCGCGTCGTCGTCGGCCTGCTCGTCGCCGGTCTCGCGCTCGGCATGGCCTTCGCGGCGCTGACCCTGATCTTCCGCGGCAACGTCCTGGCGTACCAACAAAACCGCCACCCGCACGCCGACCCGGCCGCGCTCGCCCGCACCCTGTGGACGCGGCCGATCCCGATCCTCATCGTCGCCGGGCTGTACGTGTGGGTGGCCCGCCAGCTGCTGGCCGGCGCGCACCGGGCCTACCGCCGGGTCCGCATCGTGTCGATCCTGGGTTTCGTCGCCGTTGGCTGGCTGTTCGTGTCGGCCGAGTACCCGGCGTGGCTGCGCGTCGTACAGGGCGTCCAGCTCGCCGTCCTCGCCGCGCTCATCGCTGCCGTCAACCGGCCTGTGGTCCGCGCCGCGTTCCCGCCGGTGCCTGGCCCGCGCCTCCGCAACCGCCGCGCCGCGCTGCTGCTGGCCGTCCTCGCACCGGTCGTCGCCGAGGTCACGCTGGGCACGGTACCGCTGCGGCTGGCCTGGGCCTGGCTGCTCTTCGCCCCCGTCTACAGCGCCGGCGCTCTGTTCGTACGCGAGGTGGTCCGCCGCACGGACGGCGGCTACCCGAACCTGCTGCTCATGGGTGTCGCCTACGGCCTGCTCGAGGAGGGCCTGGCCCTGCAGAGCCTGACCAGCCCGCACCTGTACCACGCCGCCGACTGGGCGCCGCGGCTGTTCGGCGTCAACACGGCCTACGCCGAGCTCAACCTCGTCTACCACGCGGTCTTCAGCATCGCGGTCCCGATCGCGCTCACCGAGCTGTGCTTCGCCCGCCACGGCACGACGCCGTACCTGCGCCGCGGTGGCGTCATAGCGGCCGGGATCGTCGCCCTGCTCGGCTCCGCGCTGCTGCGGGGCGCCGTGCCGCCGAGCGAGGATCCGGGGTACAACATGCCACTGCCCGCCGTCCTAGGCGTCGCCGCCGCGATCGCCGTCCTGGCGGCGCTCGCCCTGCGGGTGCGCGTCCGCCCGGCCCGCCCCGCCGTGCCGCCCCGGCCCGCCGTCCTGGGCGCCCTCACGGCGGTGACGGCGCTGGTCTTCCTCGGCGCGATCTGGCCGTTCGCCGGAGCGCGGCAGCCGCTGTTCACCCACGGCGCCTGGGCGCTGCTGCCGATGGGCGGCGCCGCCGCCGTGGCCGCCGCGACGCTCGTCGCACTGCGACGCTGGACCGCGGCCGACGGCTGGACCTCCCCCCACACCCTGGCGGCGTGCACCGGGGCACTCGCGGGGCACACCGTCTTCGGCCTGATCGGCAACGCCGACAGCCTGCTGGACCGCGCGTACCTCACCGCGGTCACGGTCCTCACCGTCGTCGCCGGGGTCGTGGCGGCGAAGAGGATCCACGCTCCCGTCGCGCCGAGCGCCTCCGCGAACCGTTCGGGCATAGCCGCACGCTAACTGGACGGGCATCCGCTACGGCCTGTTTCATGACTCAGTGGAGTTGTGAGACAGCGCCCTTCTCGGGCGTCCGCGCCTCGCCCCGGGTGGGGTGGGTACGGTTCCTGCGTCATCGGGGCCGGTTTCGCCCGCGCGTGTGCGCGGGCCAGAGCCTTCCCCTCGGCCGGCGTTGGTGACCGGGCCCCCTGCGGGGAGGTCCCGGACCTGGGCGTGGTGCTGCTCGGCCCAGACAGCGAGGTTGACTGCGGCATTGTGGTCCCGATCAGCCTGATACCCGCACACCTGGCAGGTGAACGTGCGCTGGTGCAGAGGTATCGCGGGGGCCACGGCCCGGCATGCGGAACAGGTCTTGGTCGACGGGTACCAGCGGTCGACCAGGGCCAGTTGGCCGCCGCGCCACTGCTGCTTGTAGGCCAGTTGGCGGGCCAGTTCGCCCCATGCCGCGTCGGCGACCGCCGACGCCAGGCGCCCGTTGCTGAGCATGCCGGTGATGGCGAGGGTCTCGATGGCGAGCCGGTCGTGGGTATTGACCAGCTGGTTGGAGACCTGGTGCAGGAAACGGCGCCGGATCGCGGCCACCCGGGCGTGGTGGCGGCCCAGCCGGGCCGCGGCCTTGGCACGGTTGTTGGAGCCGCGCTGTTTGCGGGTGACCTTCCGGGACAGGCGGCGCTGGCGCGCCACCGTGGCCCGGGCGGGCCGTGGCCAGCCGTCGACTCGCAGGACCTGCGTGCCGTCGGCGAGCGCTGCGGCGACGAACGTCGACAGGCCCCGGTCGACACCCACCCACCCTGCGGCGCCGGTGTTCGGCGGGTGGCGGCGGGCATCGTGCAGGTCGGCGGCTTCGCAGGTCAGTGACACCGCCCACCGGCCGGCCCGGTGGCTGACCGTCGCGGACACGAGCTTCGCCCGCCCCTGGGCCAGCATGCGCCGCAGCCGGCGGGTGTCCTGCCGTACCGCCAGGGCGCCGATGCCGGGCAGGGTCACGGTACGCGGCGCGTGCTCACCGACCCGGATACCCGCCCGGCCTGCGGCAGAGGTCCTGCTGCGGATGCGAAACGACAGCGGTGCGCGTTTCTTGGACTTGAACCTCGGAAAACCGACCCGCCGACCCCGCCGATGGCCGGTGCGCGATGCCGTGTACGCGGACAGGCCGCGGCCGAGATCGACCGCGGCTTCTTCAAAGACCTGCTGACATACCTCGCCCCGCCATGCCAGACCGGTTACCTGCACCCTGACGGTCCCGTCACCGGCGGCGACCATCACCCGGCCCGCGTCACCCGACCGTTTCCACCCGTTGAACACGTTGATCAGGTCGAAGCCCGACCACGGCACCTTGCCGACCGTCCCACCTCGCTTGCCGTCCAAAGCGTCCTTGACCAGCCGCAGGCACTGGTTGTAGCCGAACCGGGCCGCACCCGCATGCCGACGCAGCACAATGTCCTGCTCGGCGGTCGGGTTCAGACAGAACCGGAACGTGGTGAAACGGGCCACGGCAGCACACCATGCCACACACCACCGACAAACAGCTCACTACTCACACAGACCCAGAAACCCCACGGGCCGACCGACAACAATGGCTCACAACGCCCAGCACCAGCCGCTCACTTATGAAACACGCCGTAGGCCACTCGCGACCGACTCGCGTCCGTGTCGCGCGGCAAACGGCTTGGCGATGCTGGCGAGTGCGCCGGGCGGGAGCACGTGGCGTAGCAGCGCGTTTGGGCTTGCCTCGGTCTTTCGCGATCAGTCGATCATGGTGGTTGAGGCGGGCTGTTGATCTTTGGTGGGGGCCGGTCGGGTGGGTATGTTGACGGACCGACGCGCTGGTCGGGGTCCTCCGTGCGGTGCGTTGGATGGTGGCGCAACGGCGGGCCTCCAACAGCGGCTCATCATGGTCGCCGGCCAGAAGGTCGCCCTCGGACGGCTGCACCGGCACCAGACCGTCACCGTGACCGTGTCCGAGACGACCCTGGCCATCGAACTCACTGACGGCGACACCAAGGTCATCCGACGCACGAACACCCAGCCAGTCCGTAGCATCAAAGGCCAGCGACCGCGGATCGCTACCTCAGTTTCCTAGACCATCCGTCGCACATCACCTGACGGAGCTACGTCGCACATCAGCTGTCGGATCACAGTGGCCCACAGTCGCCACCACACCGAGCGCCACCGACCGCATCGATCCACCGGCGACCCGCTGCCGTATGGTCTGCGAGTGCGTGGACGCATCGAGCAGCGGGCGTGCCGGACTCCGGTGGTTGTCGCGGCCGAGCTGACGCTGGCATGGCACGTCGTGCTGTTCGCCTTGGCGGAGCTTGTCGGTGGCCTTTCCGCCTCCTGGTTTCCGGACCTGGGCTCCGCACTGGTCAACGTTGGCGCCGCAGCTGCGACGCTCGCGTTCGCCGCATCGATGGGCTGGTGGCGCGATGCCGCCTTGGGCTGGCCGCGTCCCAATCGTTCGTGGTGGTACTGCCTGCCGGTCATAGCCGTCACCGTGTCCTACGCCACTCCAGGCCTCACCGGGCCGACGAACGCATTCATCAGTACCGCCGTGACCATGCTGGCCGTCGGCGTCGCCGAAGAGTCGCTCAGCCGGGGTATCAACCAGCATGTGCTGGCCTCGCTCGGCGCAATGCGCGCGGCTGTCTGGGTGGGCGTGCTGTTCGGACTCGGGCACGCCCTGAGCGGCCTGTGGTTCGAACGTCCTTGGGACGACACGGTCGCACAGGTGATCAGCACCACCGCGTACGGGTTCGGGCTGGCAGCCTTGCGCTGGCACCTCGGCACGATATGGCCGCTGGTCGTGCTGCACGCCTCCGACAATCTCGTCCAGCTCCGCAGCCCGGGCGCAGCCCCACTGTGGTGGCAGACAGCCGTTGCGCTGTTCTTCGTCGGATACGGCTGGTGGCTGATCCGGCGCCTGCCCCGACGGCCTGCCGATCCAGTGCCGAGCGGCGACGACTCACGGTAGAAAGCATCGTGCACCGCTGACGGCTCCCCACCCGTCTCCACGGGCGGAGCCGGCGTTGCCGCCACGCAGCCGGGTCGCCGCGATCACCGGCGCTGCCGTGGTGGCCCAGGCGTAGTTCTCAGCCCGGAATCAACGATAACGCTGGTCAACTGGTCGTCGGCACGAGCGGCTCCGCCATCCTGCGGGACCAGCTCTGACCAGCGTTGCCGTTGGGCACGTGCACGTTGGCGTGGGTGTCCACGCCGACGCTGACTCGCACCTCGGCCAGCTCGATCGTCGTTGCCATACCCACCAGGACCTCCGTCGCGTCGCCTCATTCGGTGCGGCACCGCCGCCCAGCGGAAACGCGGGCAGAACTCCAGTGAGACGCTTCGGGCTCCTATCAGGCCACATCGCCCCAGGCGGGCGGCAGCACGGCGACGCCCTCCCGCCGGCCGACGTATCGCTAACAAGGCACCGCGGCCCGTTGTTTTTCGGGTCAGACCGCCGAGAGGACGTCGGCGATCATGATGCCTGGAGTTGTTCTTGGTCTGGAAACTACAACCGCCGCGTATTCGATCTGATGCGAATACAAGACAGTTCGCGTGCGAACTGCGGCTGAGGTTTGCGCTGCTGGTCGCGTGAGTAGCGGTTTCGCCGGCTGTAGACCTCGTGGATGCGGTTCCTTGCTGCAAGGGGTGCGAATCCGCCCCTCCTGACCTGCACGTTTGACAAGCGTGTCGCATTGGATGCGAAGATCTCGCATCCAATGCGAGTGGCGGGAGGTCACTGTCGGTGGACGTGGAACGCGCCGCGCCGGGATCGGCGGCCCTGCAACTGGCCGACGGTGTGCGACTGCTACGACCGGACGAGCAGGTCTTCACCGCGATGCTCGACGGGTGGCGTAACCAGCAACTCGCGCGGAACCTGTCGTTCGGCACCGTGGAGAGCCGGCAGCGGGCGGTGCGGGCGTTCGCCGCGCACGCGCAGGCGTTGCCGTGGCGGTGGACTCCGCAGCTGGTCGACGAGTGGTGCACCGATCTGCGGGCTGTGCGCCGGGTGCGCCGCTCGACACTGCGTGGCTATCAGGAGGCGGTCCGGCTGTTCTGCGCGTACCTGACTGATCCGGCCTACGGCTGGGTCGGTGAGTGCGAGAAGCGCTTCGGTACGCACCCGGTGCAGGTGGTCCACGAGTGGAACGCCGCCGTTCACGTCGCCGCGGCCGAGGGCGACCCGGCCAAGCGCGCGTTCACGCTCGACGAGATGCAGGCCCTGCTGGACTACGCCGACGAGCAGGTCACCCGGATCCGGGCGGCCGGGCGCAAGGGCTGGCTGCCGGCCTACCGCGATGCCGCCCTGTTCAAGGTCGCCTACGGGTACGGGCTGCGGCGCAACGAGACCCGGATGCTCGACGTCGCCGACTTCGGCCGCAACCCGCACGCCGACGAGTTCGGCGAGTACGGCGTGCTCTACGTGCGCCATGGCAAGGCGATGAAAGGCTCGCCGCCGAAACGACGCAGCGTGCTGACTGTCTGGGCATGGGTGCCGGAGGTCCTCGCCGAGTGGGTCGAGGAGATCCGGCCGCTGCTGGCGGTCGAGGGCAACCCGGCGCTGTGGCCCTCGGAACGGGCGCCGCGGGTCGGACTGGCTCAGCTCAACGCGCGGCTGTCGGCCTACCGCGACGCCCTCGGCCTGGACGCCGCGCTGGACTCCCACTCCCTGCGCCGCTCGTATGTCACTCACCTGATCGAGGCCGGTTGGGATCCGTTGTTCCTGCAGCAGCAGGTCGGTCACGAACACGCCTCCACCACGGCGATCTACACCTGCGTGTCGTCGGACTTCCGCACCCGCACGCTGCGGCAGGCTCTCGACGCGACCATGGACGCGGCACTACGACCGGCACGGAGGGCCCGATGAGTATGAAACGCCAGGTCAGCTACCGGTGGCGACTGCGAGAGATGATGGCCGCCCGCGGCGTGTTCACCGCCACCGAACTGGTGCCGCTGCTGCGCGAACGCGGCATCGACCTGTCCTCCTCCCAGGTTCACCGTCTCGTCACCGGCACCCCGGAGCGGCTGTCGCTGCCGGTGCTGGCCGCGCTGTGCGACATCTTGGAGGTCACCCCCGCCGACCTGGTCGTCACGACGGCGGCCAACGTCGCGCCGCGCAAGGCGGTCGCTGGCGCCGCCCCGGCGCCGGTGGACCTGGCCACGGTCCGGCCCCGCCGGGCCCGCGTGCGACCCGACTGATGGACCGCCCTACGCCACCGCCGAGCAGTACGAACGCTGGTTCGTCCGCGACTGCGCCCGCTGCGGACGCCGAAGCAGTTCCACCGCCCGGTGGCCCGACGGGCAGGTCTGCCGCACCTGCCAAGACCGGGCGTTCCGCGCCCACGGTCGCTGCCCCGGCTGCGGCGACGACCGGGTCCTGGCCGGACGGCGCACCGAGGACCAGGCTCCGATCTGCACCAGCTGCGCCGGATTCTCCATCTCGTATGCCTGCGCCGAGTGCGGGCAGGAGGGAAAGCTGCACGCCGGCCGCCGGTGCACCCGCTGCACGTTCACCCGGCGCGTCGCCGAACTCCTCGACGACGGCACCGGCCGCATCCGCCTTGAGCTGGCACCGCTGGCCGAGCTGCTGACCAGCATGAACAACCCGCTCACCGGCCTGGCCTGGATCTCTTCCCGGCACGGCCGCTCCGCCCCGGCCGCTGATCTGCTACGAGGTCTGGGCTGCGGTGACATCGAACTGAGCCACGACGCGTTCCACCGTCTGCAACCATGGCGGGCCGCCGCTCACCTGCGGGAACTGCTCATGCAGTGCGGTGTCCTGCCCCTGATCGACAAGCAGATCCTGCTGTTCGAGAGATGGTTGCTCGAGCACCTGGACACCATCACCGACGCCGAACAGCGCCGGCTGCTGCGCCAGTACACCACCTGGCATCTACTGCCCTGGCTGCGCCGCCGCGCCGAACGCGGGCCCGTGAGCCGCCACACCCGCAGCGAACTCGGGCAGCAAGTCTTGCGGGTTGGTGACTTCCTCGCCGGGATCCAGGAGCAGGGACTCACCCTTGCCCGGCTCCGGCAGGACGACCTGGACCACTGGATCGTCACCCACCAGCCGCGTCAGCGGCAGCTCCTCAAACCGTTCCTCACGTGGGCCGCCAACGCTGGACACATGCCGCGGCTACACGTTGCTCCGCACCGGTCCGGCCAGCGATCCCCGATCACGCAGCACCGACGCATCGGACGACTGCGCAAGCTGATCACCGACGACACCGGCGAGCTCCGCGCCCGCGTCGCCGCGATCCTTCTCCTGCTCTACGCCCAACCGCTCGGCCGCATCCTGCGCCTGACCATCGACGACATCGACACCACCGGCTCCGACGTCCTGCTCCGGTTGGGCGACCCGCCGACGCCGGTCCCGGAACCTGTCGCCGAACTATTGCTGGCGCTACGTGACCAGCGCACCAACATGCGCACCGCCACGAACCGCGACGCCCGCTGGTTGTTCCCCGGCCGCCGCGCCGGCCAACCGTTGACCACCCGCACGATCGCCCCACTCATCCGCGACCTCGGCGTCCCGACCGTTCCCGGCCGCCTGGCCGCACTGCACCAACTCGTCCTCCAATCCCCGGCACCGGTCGTCGCCCAGGCCCTCGGCTTCCACCACACCACCACCCAACGCCACCACGCCGCTGCCGGTGGAACCTGGAACCGCTACAGCCCTAGCCGCAACACACTGTGATCAGCGGACAGGGAATACAGGACAGTCGGGCTACCGCACCCTGCCAGTCGGGCGGGCGCCTCGGGCAGCTGGTCCGCATCATCGACCGCCGCTTTTGCCCCGCTTTGCCGGCGGCGGTTCCACAAGGCCAGCCGGCCCAAGCGCCTTGGTGGAAGTACATCCGTCAGCCCGTCTCAGTCAGGCGCCTCAGTGAACAGCGAAAAGGCCATTTTATTGCCCTTTGACTGGCATCTCGGTCGCACTCTTGATTCGCCGAGCCTGTTTGACCAGCTGTGACGGGCCAGAGCGCGCCGCCAGCTCGTTGATCTCCGGGATCGTCCCACGGGCTCCGCACCGTTCCGCGCATTCGGCCGCGATCGTGAGTACGGCGGGGAGCCCGTGTGGCGCTTCGCCCGCCAGCAGAAGGGGAAGTGCGGCCGAGAGCACCGCCCACACCGTGGCGTACGCGCTGGTGCGCGCCACTCCCTGCAGCGCCACCACGATGCGCTGGAGCTTGAGCCGGCGCAGGCCGGCCAGCTCGGCGATGTCCCGGCCGAGCCGAGCCGCGTCGAGCTGACCGCGAGCGGCCAGGATGAGCATCGCGTCCACGGCGAACAGCTGTTCCTCCACGCGCCGTGCCCCGAGGCCGTACGCCAGGAGGAGGTGGGTCGCGGGGCCGGCCGGTCCGCCCGACTCGGCCAACGCGAGCAGTACGGGAGCGACCTCGCCGACGTTGTCGAACTCGGCCAGGTTCGCGAAGGACACCAGCATCCGCCCCGCGATGATCTCCCGGTGCTGGGGCAGGAGCGCCAACGCCTGCGGGGAGCACTCCCCACCGCTTCCGCACTTGCACGGGCTCCCGATGGGGTCATGCACACCGAGCAGAGAGCGGAACGGCTCGGGATAGTCCTCGTGCCCGGGAACGGCCTCGGTGCGAACCAGCACCCCGGGGCGGGGGGCCCTCCGGCTCAGCGGCTCGGTGTCGCGGGAGACGGCGGGATCGGGCAGCCCGCCCGAGGCGAGCCGGGCGGCGAGCCGCCGCCCCGCCGGAGACGTGAGCTTCGCAGCGGCCGCCACCGCCTCGGGCGGTACCTCCCGGTCGAGGCGCAGCAGGGCCTGGTCGAGGTCGGCGTGGCCGGGTTCGGTGCCAGAGCGCTCGTATGCGGCGAGCCGCGCCACCAGCTCCGACGCTTCGATGGTCCCCGTCGACCAGGTGGGCGTGGCCAGCAGGAACGGCAAAGGGCTATCGCTCAGCCGCGCCCCGATTTCGGCCGCGCGGATGAGGGGAACGGAACGGATCGCCGAGTGCGGACACTGGTGATCGAGGGCCCGGTAGCGGATGAAGGTCAGATCCTTCTCCGAGGCCGTACCCATGACGGACATGACGACGCAATAGAGCCAATTCCAGCCGCCGACGACGGCGGCACCGTACCCACCGTCCCCGCTCGCCGGTTGCCGCAGCTGTGCCACGACCGGTTCCAGAGCAGCCCGGAGGCCCGCCAGGTCAGCGTGGGCGTGCACCACGAGACCGTTCAGCGCTCGCTCCCACTGCGCTGGTGTGCCGCCGCCGCGCAGCAGGACGCCGACCTCCTCCGCAAGTTCTGCAGAGGTGAGCGGTGCCGGGTCAAGGCGCTCGGCGCTCGGCACGGGCGGCAGCGCGTCACCCTCGACGGCCAGGGCACCGGCACCCTCATCGGCGAAGGCGTGGCCGAATACCTCAGCCGCGCGTTTGCGCAGGTCAGGGCTGAGCTGCTCGGCGCTAGCCGCGAGCCCGGCCAGGACGGCGCCGGTCGCGTGCTCACGGTGGCGGACGACCAGAGCGAGAGCCTGCTCCTGGAGGCTGTGCTCCGCATGGCTGAAGGCTACGGCGGCTGCGGGAAGCAACTCGTCCGTGCGTGCCCCGCCACGCTTCATCGCCTTGTCGAGCATGGTCAGCTGGGCCCGCACGATCTTCTTCTCCGGCCGGAACAGGGCGGCCCGCGATGCCTCGACCAGGTGCTCGCTCTCCAGGCAGCCCGCCTCATCGAGCCCGGCGAGCACCTCCTGGGCACGTGCCACCGCCAGCGCGTGGGCGTCGGGCACCATCCGCACCCAGGTGAGCGTGTGCGCCGCCCGCTCGTCCTCGGTCAGGTCCAGGGCGGTCAGCAGGGCGAGGAAGCCCTTCACAAGGCCGAGTCGGCCACCGCGCAGCAGCCGCGAAAGGCAGCCGTCGATCAGCATCTCGCGGCTGAGCCGTCCCTCCTCGGCAAGCCCGGCGAGCGCCTCCGGCCATCCGGGGTCGTCCGCCCGGCTGTACTGGAAGTCCGAGCCGGCCTCCGGTACCTCGAAGAGCCGGGGGACCATCACCGCCAGGAACGGGTCGTCCCGGAGTCTGTCCTTGACCGTCATGCCACGGACCGGAATGCTGCGCTCCCAGCCGAGGACGAAGCCGTCCGTCGTGGGAGGCTCACAGCCCGCGGCGTGCACCAACTGCGCGATCAGCGGGTACTCCTCCTCTGCGACGGTGCGGCGCTCCGCCAGCCGGTGCGCCAGCTGGCCCAGCCATTCGGGGTCGCGGTCACCCAGCGCTTCGAGGACCGGTGAGGGATCTCTGCTGGCCCACCGCAGATCGCCGCTGGCGAGCCACTGGGCCGCCGCCGCCGTACCGGTACAGCACCCCGCCCCGGCCAACAGCAGCGCCGCGCGTATGGCCCAGTGCCCGTCGTCCCGATTGTTCCGCGTGGTCGCGCGCCACGACTTGAGCACCGGCAGGCACGTGCGCCGCTCGGCGGCGGTGAGCGTGCCGACTAGCTCGGGGACCGCCTCGGCACGGCCCTCGCGCACGACGTGCAGCAGCTCGCGCATGCCCTCGGTAGCCCCATGGGGGATGTCGTAGGTGAGGGGTCCGCTCATCAGGTGGCTCCGGTGGAAGTGGCAGTCGTGTTCTGGGCAGCGTCGGTCGTACGGTGTGACGCCGCCCGGCGGACGATGCGGACGGCGAGGGCGTGCTTGCACGGTCCGCGGCCGCCGCGGTATTCGGCCCACCAGCGGCAGGTACAGGTCAGGTGCCCATCGGCGGCCCTGACCCGGTGGACGTGGTCGTCGAGGGTGACCGTGGCGAGCTCACCGTCGAGGCGTACCGCGCCCGCCTCGACCAGGGCGTGGGCGGCGCGAAGCCGGGGGTTGTGGCGCTCGGCACGCCCGGTGTCGTACGGCAGCTCCCGGTGGAAGTACGCCGCCTCCGCCACGTCGTAGCCGATGCGCCCGGACGTGCCGAGGCGGGTGAGCGCCGACCGTACCCGCCGCGGGGTGAGCCCGCACTGCGCGGCCAGGTCGGCGATGTCGACGACGGGATCCCAGGCGAGCAGCACCGACACCAGCTCGGCGTCCTCGGCCGACTCCTCCGCCGCTAGGGCGTCCAGGACGCTGCCCTCGCCGGAGAAGCCCCGTGACGCGTCCGGGGACAGGGTGAGGGTGAGGCGCATCCCGGGGAGCCCCACCTCCCACGCGCTCGCCACGGGGCTGCTGCCCGCTGTGACGGTCGGACCGTGGAGCCGCAGGCCCGTCGCATGGCGCAGCACCCGGGTCAGCACGGCGAGCCGTTCCGGACCCGGCAGGCAGACCGCGCCGGGGACCGGCCGGGCGGTGGCGCGCAGCGATCGGCCCGCGGGGACGACCCAGCGCGCTGCCCGCGACGCGCCGCGGGAGGCTCCGGCACGTGGCAGCGATCGGAGGAAGCTTGCGGCCTCGGCCGCGGAGAGCTCGGCGCGCAGGTCGAAGCCGGAGGCGATCACCTGTGTCTCGGCGAGGCCGCGCAGCCAGCGGTCGGGCAGCGGCACCTTCTTCTCGACCACCGGCCCGTCGAAGGTGGTGACGGCCAGTTCGTCGGGCCCGACTTCCAGAAGGAGCGGATCGGTCGGGCCCACGCGGGTCAGGGCTTGCCGGAGCGGGATGTTCACATCGACGTTGGTCGTGCCGTGTCCAATGTCGTCGCCGTCGAGGGCGTCGCCCAGCAGGTCGAGCCGCGCGTACACGCCGCAGCAGCCGGAGAACGACTCGAACCGTAGCCGGTCCCCGTTCCCGGTGACCACCGGGTCAAGCCATGCGGGGCGCAGCGGCTGGTGGTAGCGGGCGGCGGCGACGTCCGCGACGCACAGCAGGCCGGCCGCGGCGACCTGTGGAGAGGTTAGGAAGCCGTGAAAGAAAGTCGGATGGGCTTCCTGCCCCGCCGGTGTGGCGCCGCCGGAGGTCTGGAGACTGAGTGTGCCCCCCTCCGCGGTGCGGTGCACCGCGGAGGGGCGTAGATAGGCATACGTCTGCGCGGCCTGCGTCATGCCCCAAAGGCTAGACGCCACCGCTGACAACGCTTGAGCTGCGCATCTCATCGCCAGGCCCTGCACCCTGCTACCCCCACCCGGCCGTACCTGGCCGAGTAGGAATGACCCAGGAACCGCCGCTGCCGGTGGAACCTGGAACCGCTACAGCCCTAGCCGCAACACACTCTCAGCGGACAGGGAATACAGGACAGTCGGATTACCGCACACTGCCAGTCGGCTGGGCCTACGGGCAGGGCGGCGTTCGGAACTGCACGCCGTCCAGGAAGTTGCCGAGCGCAGGGTTGTTACCCGCCGCCGACACGGATTGGAAGGCGAATCGCGTGGTGGTCTGTCCCGGTGGGACGACGTATACGCCGGTGTAGTAGCCCCAGGCGGTGTTGTCGTCGGAGATGTCCGGGGAGGTGGCCCCGATCGGGGTTTGCGGCGCGGTCGCGCCTGGTGCGCCGATGAGCACGTGCATCACGTCGGTGCCCAGGCGGCCTCGGTGGTATAGCGACCAGGTCATCACTGTGCCCGGAACGGTGGGCAGGTCCTGGTAGAGCGTGGAGGGCTGGGTGGCGTTGAGTTCGGCGAACTGTTGCCCGTGGGCCGATGGAATACCAGAAGCACCGCCGCGCCAGAACTCCAGCAGCCCGTCGCTGGCGGTGGTGTGCCAGCCGACGCTCGGGTTGGTGGAGGCGTCGGGGATGTTCCAGTCGACCGTGGCTACGGGTGGCGTTTCGAAGCTGCCGTTGACCAGGTTGACGGGTGTGGGGTCACAGGCGACGGTGACGGTGACCGTGGCGGTGCTGGTTCCGCAGGCGGTGGTGATGGTGTAGGCGAAGGTGTCGGTGCCAGCGAAGCCTGGGGCGGGCGTGTAGACGATGTTGCCGCCGGAGACCGTCGCGGTGCCGTTGCTGGGCGTGGTGACGTTGCTGAGCGTCGGTGAGGTCGCGACGTCGTTGGCCAGGACGGGCACGCTGACGGCCTTGTTCTGGATGGTGGTGGCAGTGTCGTTGACAGCTCTGGTGGGTGAGATGGACTGCCCGTCGACGATCCGGATCGGGGGGGCGGTTGTGTTGTTTCCGAGCTCGCCAGGAGCGGAGATGACGCTGCTGATCCCGGTTGGCCGGATGGTCATGCTGCCCCCGATGGTGCCTTGCCTGACTCGGAAGGTGATGACCTTCGTGGACGGGTCGGTCTTGACGCCAGGTGAGGTGATCGACAGGGTGTTGCCGCTGATGGTGCCGGCTCCCGACTGGCTGACGACATCAGCGTAGGCCAGCAGTGAGGACACGTCCCAGGTCGTGGTGTACGTGCTGACCAGCAACGGCCACTGGGTCGTACGGTGGGTCAGCGTGACGGTGAAGGTGCTGCCCGGCGCGATCTGCCCGCCCCACAAGGGTGGGACGGTATCGACTGAGACCGACCCGCTGCCCAGCCGCATCCCCAGTATGTTCTTCCAGTAGTAGCTGACGGGGTAGGTTGCCTGCCCCTGCTGGACACAGAGCGGTTCGGCAGCTTTCGGGGCAGCGGCGTGCGCACCGGTATTGACCAGCACCTGCATCCCCAGTGCGGCCAGCACGGTCAACACGGCGCAAGCGAGCCGCCGCGTAGCCAGCCGGGTTTTGGATCGATGTGACATCAACGATGACCTCCATAGAAAGGTGTGAGTGGATCGATTGTCAGGTTGCCACTGACAACGAAGTCATCTGTTAACGCTGTGTGTCGGTGCATGTCCGGAAAGTGACGGACGGGGTGGGTGTGCCCGTCGTCGAGGTGCACGCCCCGGCCGCCGACGCCTCGCCAAGTGGGGCAGAGCGGCGCAGCGACTGGATCGCCTACGCGGTGTGCGATTGGGCCGTCCGCCGGCGCCGTTGCCGCCCTCGGCCGCCCGGGCGGCGCAGCTGCGGGGTGAGGGACTGTCGCTGGCCGCGATCGCCACGGCGTTGAACGCTGAGCAGGTCCCGACCCCGTCGGGGGAGGGGCAGTGGCCAAGAGCAGCGCCAAGCACGTACTCGACCGGTACGACGCGGCGCAGGGATCGACGTAGGCCTTTGGGCTGGGGTTGCGGGCTTGCCCGCGCGCGGTGCCGGGGGTGGGGTGGGATCTCCTCGTGTCGGCCGATCTCCGATCGACCGGGCCGGCTCTGGGGCGGCCAGGCTCGGCGTAGCCGACCGCGAAGCGGCTTGGCCTGGCCGTCCCGGAGACGGTCTGGTAGCCCTCTGGGCGGCCGGCGCGGGGAGGTCCCACCCCTGGGTGACCACTCACCCACCTGGCACCTGTGGTTCCCGCCGGATCTCCGAGAGAGGCCCCGCCGGAGGCGTGGATATTGGAGACCGCGACCACGACGGCCGGGCACCGGTCGGCGCCTCCTGCCCCGGTTCGCTGCCCCCGGTTGTGATTCCGCGGCATCAACCCCTCGGGCGCGCGTCGGCGGTAGCGGCCCCGGATCTACCTCGACGTAGCGTGCCGGGGCTGACTACCGTAGGCGGGGAGTCGATCACTACGGGGGCACGATGACCGACGAAGCTGCGCAGCCTGCACCGTCGCGAACTGTGGACAGCACGATCGCGGGTTTGCAGGACCAGATCGACCAGCTCACGTCCACGCTGGAGCACCCATCAACGGCTGTTCGAGCGGTTGCGCGCGCAGGGGTTGCTGGCTGCGGGTGAGCCCGACGACGAGCGGGCTTCATGACGATGCCTGACCGCAGCGACGACCAGGTCGCGGCTGAGGTCGCCGAGCGGGTCGACGCGGCCCGCGACCGGGCCGCGGCCTTGGCGCTGCGCGCGCGCACGTAACCAGACCGCCTTCAGCGCGACGTTCGCCGCCGCGATCACCACCGCCATCGCGCAGCTCGACGACCCCGCTGACGTGGTCCGCCTCGCCGACCTCCACGGCGATCAGGCGTTCCGCGAAGGCCTGACCAACCTGGTCTGGGACAAGCTCACCCCCCGGCCAGCAGATCCGCAGAGTGGCACCGGCACGCGGCCCGTCCACGCGGCTGCGGTCGCAGCCACGGCATTCGTACCTGGGGCCCGCGCCGGGGCGGCAGCGCCAGTCTCACCCGCTCCCGCCACGACCCAGCGGGTCGCCCACCACGACCACGCCCACGTACCCGAGCGGTGACCCCGCACCGACGCCGGCTAGCGATGTCACGCTGTCCCAGCCCGCCAATCTTTGATCTTTGAGGTCAGGGGGACGTGGAACGGCCTGCCGAGCCGACCAGGCCGTTTCCTCGACCGCCTACCGACTGACGCCCCCTGCGCCCTGTTCAAGAACAGCCGCGATACTGCAACGACGCATCTTTCATGTACGCCCACAGTGGCAGGCCGTTCCACCAGTCATAAGTCAGAGTCCATCCGTTGGCGGTGTTCCCTGTCGGGCCCGTCACAACCTGCCCATAACGACGGGTGCCGTACAGGGTTGACTCCTTGGGCTCGGTATACATCCCCGCGTAGTCCCAAACCACGGTGAAACTGCTGGTCGTGCATGCAGCCTGCGCGGGAGCAGAGGACCCGACCACCGCCAACACCGCCGCCAGCATCGTCGCCGCGACGCATCCAGCCGTGACCCGCAGACTTCGCCGCCGAATCGCCATCCCATCCTCCACGAAATCGTCGATTTCGATGCCTTGGGTAGACTACCGCCCGGCTGGATCGAACCCAGCCGGGCGGTAGCGTGTGAAGCGAGGGGGTCGTCAAGGCCGCGCGTCGGGCTCCATGGGCACGCGGCGGGTGCGGGTGGCGTTGGCGCAGGCAGACAGACTCGGCGGCTACCGGCGCACGCCCCGGCCGCCGTCATCCGTGACTGAACCTCGGCCAGGGCGTCCGGTCACCGGGCCCGCCCTGGCAGGCCGGCGCCGGGCTGCGCGGTCTCGGGCCAGTCCTTGGCCTCCGCGGCGATGGCACGGGCGGCGGCGTGGTCGCGTCGTCCCACCCAGCCCGAGTCGCGGCCAGCTCGGCGGCCGTCGTGGCGGCCCGGTCGACGACGTCGCGCCGGCGGGCGGCCGCCAGTTGGCCTGTCCGACTGGCAGGGTGCGGTAATCGGAGCGTCGCGTATTCGGCCGAGTTCGGTCTTAATCGTCACGCACAGTCATCACCGAGGTGGGCGCAGCATCAGGCGGGAGGGGCATCCTGCGTCAGGAGGATCTGGACGGCGTCGGTCACGGTGGCTGTGGTGAAGTCGGGCGAGGGGCCCACGAACTCCTGAGGTGCTTGGGTCGGGTGCAACCAGATTGTGTGTAGGCCGGCGCCGTGGCCGCCGGTGATATCGAGTGTCAGGTCGTCGCCGACCATCCATCCACCGTGCTGCGTGGAGGCTCCGCATCGTTGAGCGATGATCTGAAGATTTTTGGGTCAGGCTTGCGGATGCCTACCTCGTCGGAGATGCACCAGGCATCGATGAGAGCGTCCAACCCCGTGCGGCGGATCTTTCCCTGTTGGTTGTCGGTCATGCCGTTGGTCACGATCCCGATGCGCCAGCCTGCCGAGCGCAGCTGCTGGAGCGCGTCGAGGTCCTCGGCTCGGCAGGAGACCAGCTCGGGCATGCGCCGGCGGTACTGCTGCCAGAGATCCTCGGCGGCTTGCGTGAGTGTGAATGCGTCGCGGACTGCGGCGAAGAAGGGGCCTCTGGGGCCTGACGTGTGTGCGTCGGTGACGATCAGCCAGGTCAGGGCTTTGTCGTCAAGCCCGCGATCGGTCACGAACTCTTCGGCCCATGCGTGGAACGCCGCCTGGCGATCGATGAGTGTGTTATCCAGGTCGAACAACGCCAGTCGCTGCATGATGGCACGGTAATTGATCGCTGTCCGCCTGCTTCGACCGCGCTTATCAGCCGCCGGCTTGATCAGCTGTCATCGGCTGCGTATCGGTTCCAGGTTCCGCCGACGGCGGCGTGGTGGCGTTGGGTGGTGGTGTGGTGGTGTGGTGGAAATTAAGGGCTTGGGCGACGACCGGTGCCGGGGATTGGAGGACGAGTTGGCGTAGTGCGCCCATGCGGCCGGGGACGGTGGGGACGCCGAGGTCACGGACAAGCGGGGCGATCAACTCGCGGATCCGCTGCTCGGCCTCCTCGGTACGGGCGTGAGGCAAGGGTTGAACCCGAAGGGGTTCGGTGCCGTAGAAGGAGTGTTGCTGCGGTGTTCCTCCTTCGCAGCGGCTGGTGGTGGCAGCGGCTGACCTCTCTCCGGGCACAGACCGTAGCCACCACCCTCATGCCGGTCGGGGTCGCGGTCGCGGGGCATAGCGGTGGTGTCGTCGTGGGTACCGCCGTTGCTTCGAGGGGACGCAGCGACCGCGATCCCGACCTCGGAGACCGTTCGCGCTTGCCAGGGCCGGTGGCCGCCACCGGACTCGTCGCCGCTCGGCTCGTCACCAAGCGTTCGTGGGGGCGCGGGCGTGGCGCAACTCTGGCTTCGGGCCGTCCGCGGCGAAGATGAGGTTCTTCATCTCCCCGGCGACGCCGGTGCCGCCGGCTCCGGCCAGCAGACCCGCCAGTTCGGCCGCGGCAGGCCCGTCGTCGCATTCGTCCAGGACCTGCAGCGCGATCTGGACCAGTTCCGGCTGCGTTTTGCCGCCCAGGCACCGGACCACGTAGGCACGTTTGCTGGTCGAGGCGACGTCGTCCGGCGGATCGGGTGGAGCGAGCCCGATGCCGGTGCAGAACTGCTCGACTTCCCTGGCGGTCATCGCCTCGCGCAACGCCTTACCGGGTCGCTTCACGCAGCTTGCGCGGGCGTCACCGTCCCCATCGCTCGACCTTACGACCGGGGCCCGACAGCTCTGTCGGCGCGGGCCGGCGGGCGCGCCTACGAGGGTCACCGGCTGGGCGTTGTCCTGGGGGGCTGATCAGCAGCTGGCGGCCATCTGCACGATGATTTACGTGCCGGGCAGGCATTGGTAGCGAGCCTTCACCGGCTCTTCGGTCCTGGCGGCGGCGCGCATCTCGTCGGCGTTGATCAGGGTGACCTGCGGCGCCCGGATCGCGACCTGGCCCAGCTCCATCCGGTGCTCGCCGCAGGTGACGGCATACCCAGCACCCAAGGCGGTGAGCTCGCCGGGCCGGCCTTCGTGCTGGTCTCGCAGGAAGGCCTCGATCGCTTCGGGTTTGACGGTGATGGTGAGCACGTCGTCGGTGAGCGTGATTTCCTTGCCGTCAAGCAGCCGCGCGGCCAGCAGCAGGTCGGCACCCTCCGCAGCGGTGATCCTTTCGGGGACCGGGAACCGCTGCCCCGTGTGGGCCTGGATCCGGTCAAGGGCGGCGATCAGTTCGCCGTCGTAGCGGAACGCCAACAGGATCTGGCCCATCTGTTCGGCGTCGACGTCAACCGACGGGCCGAGCGGGCGGTCGTTGAGGCGCACCTCGAGCCGGTCGGTGGGTTCGGCGTGGCGGAACAGCTGGAGGGCGGCCAGCAGATGGTAAGGGTAGCGCCCGGCGAGGCTCTCGCTGGTGAGGTGAGTGGTAATCGAGCCACCGTGGTCCGGGTGTTCGGCCTGCAGGTAGGCGGTGAACAGGCCGGACCCGTCGCGCAGGATCATCCGGACGCCGCGCTGGCCGGACGCGACCGAGCGGCGTGCATCGGGAGGCGGGCGCGCACTGCGCCGCTGGCGGTAACCAGGGCGAGGTGGAAGGTGGTGGCCGGGTCGAGCTGCGTGCCCACGGCGGCGATCAGGACTTGGTCGTCAGGGCCAGTCAGCCCCAGCATCTCCGCGATCGAGGGAGTGCTGCTGTCGTCCGGGGGGATCAGGTACCGCCGTCGACGACCACCGCACCGCCGTAGTCGCGGACCTCGGTGAGGCCACGCTCGACCTGGGCTGTCGCAGCGTCTCCGGCGGACAGGTCGAACAGCAGCGGCAGTCCAGGCTCCTGGCCGGAGGTCTTGGGGGTGTAGAGCAGGCCGATGCCATCCGCTGTGGTGGTGATGTCCTGGCGCCAGGTGTCGGAGAACGCCTGGACCCGTTCGGTGAGCATCCGGACCCGGGCGAGGACCTCGGCCGGCGAGCGCAGCGCCTGGTCGGCCGCCACCGCCTGGGCCGCGCGCTGGTTGGCGGCGGCGAAGGCCAGCACCCGGCGGATCACCCGCTTCTGCTTCTTGGCGGCCTTGGCGAGTTTGCCGGTCACCAGGGTGCCGGGGAACCTGTTGTTACTCTTCTCGCGGTTACAGGGTCCGCAGATCGGCGCCAGATTGGCCGGTGCGTGTACGTCGAAGTCGGCGGGCAGACCGTGCTGACGGATCAGATCGGCCAGATGATCGTCGGTGGCCGTGTGCGGCAGGATGTGGTCGATCTCGACGGTGGCGAACAGCACCGGTGTCTCGCACCAGTAGCAGCGGGACTGCCATTCCTCGAACAGCACATGCCGCAAGATCCCGTTGTCGCCGCCCGGCCGGTATCGGACGTCGTCCATGGTGCTGTAGGTGGCCACCAATGCTCCCCCCGGCGCCTTGAGTTTCGGCGTCGCTGCTCAGGCCCGCGGTGAGCCACTGCTGCTGCTTGGTCAGTGGCAGGCTGAGGAAGCGCGCCTTCGCCTGCTGCTCGGCGGGGTCGCTTGGCACGAATAGTTTTTCGTTGCCGACGGTCCAGGCGACGAGGAGCTGCTGAGGATGTTCTTGCCGCGATGCGCGACGGCCACCACAGGCCGGCGCAGGCGCTGGCGATGAACGTGGCGGACCTGCCCTACGCGGCGTCCGCTTCGATGACGTCACCGGGTTCAAGTTCTGCGGACCGGTGATGAAGAGGGTAGAGAAGACCCGTGACTGCCATATGGAGGACTTCCGGCGCTCGGCGACACTGTGGCCGCTGCTCCGGTTGTTCAAGCACTTCAGCCCCGGTAAGGATGGAGTGCCTGACAGGCCGAACCGGCATGCGAGGGCGCACACGGTCGATGGTGTCCAGTACACGCCGGTGAACGCGTTGATCGCGACGATGTTCGCTGCATCGGTGCTTCGCGAGGTCCACGAGTCGCTTATCCTTGACAACGGCACACCCGGACCCGGCGAGCTGGAGGCCGGCACGGACGGCAACGTGCCCGACGTCGAGTAGACGCGTCGCGCGCGCCGTCCGGGCGCTGGCACGATAGATCCATGCCGAAGCCGATTCCCACGTACGCCGGCCCCGCTATGGACATGCGCGAGGCGGCGTTCGAGCTGGCGGCCTGCCTCCGGGGTGATGTGCAGGTCGACCAACCCGACGTGCTGCTCGCGCTGATCCGCGCCACGGCGGTTGCTCTCGGCAACAGCATCTCGGAGATGGCCGACGCCGCCGATTCGGCGGGGCAGGACGCCGCGGCGGCTCTGCTGCGGAAGGCGCTGGCCGATCAGCACGGGTCGGCGCAGGCCCTGGCTGAGGCGGTGCAGGCGCTGACCCGGCCGCGGATGCTCCGCGGCTGACTGCCGTGGTGGTCCGGCTTTATGCAGCCCTCGGTACCCCGTCGGCGGGCGCGCCATCCCGCGCGGGCGGCTGTGCTGTGTTGTGATGTCGCATGATCAATCCCACTCCTCTCATGCAACTCGTCGCCGGCGTCTGGGGATTCAAGACTCTCGCGGTCGGCGTTGATCTCGGGCTCTTCACGCGGCTGGCCGACGGGCGGGCCCTCACAGTCGAGGAGGTCGCCGCCGAGTTCGGGCTGGCCGAGCGCCCGGCGGACCTGCTGCTGGCGGCGTGCGCTTCCCTCGGCCTGTTGGAGCGGGCCGGCGCCGGCTACCGCAACTCCGAACTCGCTGAGCAGTTCCTGGTCGAGGGCCGCCCCTACTACTTCGGTGCGCAGGTGCGCTATTCCGACTTGCGAACCTACCTGCCCTGGCACCGCATCGGTGAGGCGCTGCGCACCGACCGGCCCCTCACCTGGGACCCCCAGTCCCAGCAGTCGATGTTCGACACGACGGACCCGGAGATGCTGGCGCAGTTCTGGGACGCCATGTACTCCACCTCCAGCTTCACCGCCCGGGCGTTGGCCGACGCGTACGACTTCGGCGCACACACCCGGCTGCTCGACGTCGGCGGCGGCGCCGGTGCGTTCCCGATTGAGTTCTGCGGCCGTCTGCCCGACCTGCGGGCGACCATCCTTGACCTGCCACACGTCTGCGTCCGGGCCGAGGAGCGGATCGCGGCGGCGGGCCTGACCGGGCGGATCTGCCCGGTCGCTGGCGACTTCCTCGCCGACTCAGCGCTGCCGGACGGGCATGACGTCATCCTGCTCAGCATGATCCTGCACGACTGGGACGAGCCGACGAACCGGGCGCTGCTGACTAAATGCCACGCGGCGCTGCCACCCGGCGGGGCGATTGTCATCTGCGAACTGCTGCTCAACGACGAGCGCACCGGCCCGCCGGAGGCGGCACTGATGGGTATGAACATGCTGGTCGAGACCGAGGGCGGGAGGAACTACTCCGGGGCCGAGTACAGTGCCTGGCTCGCCGACGCCGGCTTCGTCGACATCCGCACGGTGCCGTTCGACGCCCCGGGAGCGAACGGCGCGGTGGTGGCGCGACGGGCCTGACCGACGGGACCGGGGTGACCTCCCACATTCTGAGAGGTGGGTGTCTTTGAGGCACCCCACCTTGCCGCAGCCGTAACCCGGCGGTGACATCAGCCGATGTGGTGGGTAAGGGGTATCGCGCTGCCGAACGAGAGGGCTCTTCGGGGAGTGCGAGGAGAGCCGGCGCCTGGCAGCGGACGCCGGCTCTTCCCTGGATGCGGGGTCAGCTGCCGGAGGTGGCGGCGGCGACCAGCCATGCCGGGTCGCGGTCGAGGGTACGCGCCGCCGGCAGCCGGACCCTGCCGATCGAGGTCGACATGGCCGACCACGAGCAGGCATCGCTCGCTACTACGCCACGGTGGTGCAAGGGCTCTCCGTACAAGCCCGCGACGGCGCGACCCGCACCGAGATGGAAGCGGTCATCACCTGCGCGATGGCCGGATGGGATGCCCTCACCTCCGCGCAATCAAGCATCGACAGCTGAGCCACTGGTCGCTGGCAGGGCCACCAGATGCGGGCCCAGGCGGTGTGAGATCGATCGCCGGTGGGAAGGCCTGGGACAGCCGGAGGTGTTGTGCGGCACATGCCGAAGACGGATGTAGTGGTTGTCGGGGCCGGGCAGGCGGGGCTGTCCAGCGCGTACCACCTGCGCTCCTCCGGTCTCGACTTCGCCGTCCTGGACGCCGACCGGGCACCCGGAGGTGCCTGGCAGCACCGCTGGCCGACCCTGCGCATGGCGACCGTGCACGGGATCTTCGACCTGCCCGGAATGCACTTCACGCCACCACCGCCGGACGAACCAGCGGCCGACGCGGTGCCGGCCTATTTCGCCGACTTCGAAAGTGCTTTCAACATCAACGTGCAGCGGCCGGTCGCCGTCACGGCCGTCCGGGACGCCGGCGACGGACAACTCCTCGTCGAAACCGACAAAGGCACCTGGACCACCCGGGCCCTGATCAACGCAACGGGAACATGGACCAGACCGTTCGTGCCGTACTACCCCGGACAGGAGACGTTCCGCGGGCGGCAGCTGCACACCGCCCACTACCGTGGCCCCGCGGAATTCGCCGGGAAGCGGGTGATCGTCGTCGGGGGCGGAACGTCGGCCGTGCAGCTCCTGATCGAGATCGCCGACGTCGCGGCGACGACGACCTGGGTCACCCGACGCCCGCCGGTGTTCCGGACCGGGCCGTTCACGCCCGACTACGGACGCGAGGTGGTCGCCAAGGTCGACGCACGCGTACGCGCCGGCCTGCCCCCGGGAAGCATCGCCAGCGCGAGCGACCTGGCGTGGACACCGCAGCTGCTCGAAGCCCGGGAACGCGGTCTCCTCGTACGCCGGCCGATGTTCGACCGGATCGTCGCCGACGGCGTCCGGTGGCCCGACGGCGCGGCACAGGACGCGGACGTCATCCTCTGGTGCACCGGTTTCCGGCCGGCGCTCGACCACCTGGCCCCGCTGCGGCTGCGCGGGCCCCGCGGCGGCATCGTCGTGGACGGCACCCGGGTGGTCGCCGATCCCCGGATTCACCTGGTCGGCTACGGGCCGTCCGCGAGCACGGTCGGCGCGAACCGCGCCGGGCGGGCAGCCGTCCGGGAGCTGCGTGCGCTTCTGACGGCGCCGGTGAACCCGCACGGCATCGCCGCGTAGCTCGGGCAGAGCCCCAGACCGGACCGCCGTCTCCGGCACGCCGCTCGCCGCCCGCGGCACCGTCGTTCCCGCTCCGTCACGGACCCGCTCATCGCCGCACCGCCCCTTTCGTGCCGGTTCTCGGCGCCGTGCCGCGCTGTCGACAGCCCGGACTCGGGAGAGGTCGCGCAGGCCGAGCGCGGAGTGCGCGGCGAGCGTCACCCAGGGTGTCGGCGCGGGGAAACGCCCGGCTCGGCGTGTCGTGCCTCGCAGTGGGGCCCGGCGGCGGGGCGTGGCTACCGGAATGCGGGCCAGTGCTCCACCGTTAGGGCCCGCGCTGGAGGGCCGCCAAGGCTCGAGCAGTGTCTTTAGCGGGACGGTTCTGCTGCTCGATGTGCTGCTTGACGATGCTCAGCGGTGCCCGCCGGTGGAGACCCCTCGTCGCCGAAGGCGTCCCTGGGTGCGCCACGTCGTGCCAGGCCACCGTCACCATCGCCGCGCTGTTGCAATGGTCGCCATCCTTTGAGGGCACGGCCTGACGCAGGTGCTTGTCATGCATGCGGCAAAGGCCGTCTCCGCACGGGATGACGGCCTTTGCGGTGCACCTGCGGCTCAGCCGGGGATCTCCCGGGGGTCACGGCTGCGGGGGTAGGTGTTCTTCTCGCCGATGGTGCCGTCCTGCTTCTTGATCACGTGCTCGGCGTCGCGCTGCTTGGCCATTTCCCGGCCGGCGGCCTCCGCTTCCTCCTTCGTGCCGTGAACGCTGCTCGCCCGCTGGTTGCCCTCCGGGCGGTTCTTCCACTGGTCGTCCTGCGGATACGTCTCGATGTCGCCTTTAGCCATGGTCGTGGCCTCCCTGGTCTTCATGGTCGGTCACAAATATCTGCCCCGCCTGAGTGCACTTTGAAACGTGGGGGAGGGGGCTGCGCCGGAGCCCGCCTCTGCCCGGCCGGCGACGGTGAGGTAGCTGTCGGCTTGCCGCACACCGCCGAGATGAAGGCCCGGCGTCGGCCTGCGTATCGTGGCCGAGGGAAAGGGCGGTGGCACGGTGCGGACCAGTCGACTTGAGGCGTTCAGTGACGGAGTGCTCGCCATCATCATCACGATCATGGTGTTGGAGCTGAGAACGCCGGAGGGCCACCGGCTCTCCGACCTGCTGCACACGACCGGCGTAGGGCTACTGACATACCTGCTCAGCTTCGTCTACGTGGGCATCTACTGGAACAACCACCACCACATGTTCCACCTGGTAGGCAGGGTCAGCGGCCGGGTGCTGTGGGCCAACCTCGGGCTGCTGTTCTGCCTGTCGCTGTTCCCGTTCACGACGGGCTGGATGGACGAGTCGAGGTTTGCGCAGACCCCGGTCGTCATCTACGGACTGAACCTGCTCGGTGCCGCCATCGCCTACTTCGTGCTGCAAACGGTCATCATCCGACAAGAGGGACCGAACTCGCCGCTGCAGCAGGCGATCGGCAGGGACGTCAAGGGCAAGATCTCCCCGGCGTTCTACACCGCCGGAATCCTCAGCGCCCTGCTGGTCGACCGCGGCGGGCAGGTCGGCGTGTGGATCGCCCTGGCGTGCTTCGTCGCCGCCGCGATCCTGTGGATCGTGCCGGACCGGCGCATCGACCGGGCAGCCCGCCAGCACGAGACCCCGGCCTGAGCCTGCGAGGCCGGCCGCGGCGACGCCTGGTGCGCAAGATGGCGAGGCCATCGCCGCCGAGATCATCGCCCAGGCCCGGGGAGGCTCGGGCCGTACGCTGACCGGCCTTGTGGTCCCGATGCACCAGCCGCTGCACTCGGAGTGATCCGCTCGTGCCGCAGCCTGATCCGGTCCGGCGAGACCTGTGCGGTCACCCCACTAGCCTCGGCCGCGGATCATCGACATCAGCAGCCCCGTGGGTCTCGGCGTCGCCGGCCACTTCCGCACCGCGATCGACCGCGACAACGACGGCGTCGTGGTCAACGCCTTCTACCGCCACTCACGGATCAAGTACTACCTCAAAGATCGCCGAGCGCTACGCATCGAAACCGTCATCAACGACACCTACGACATCGGCGTGCTACGCCGCCTGGAACACCTCGACGAGGTCATTGCCAAAGCCCGTGACGCCAACCGCCGGCTGCTGGACACTATCCGTGCCGGTCAGAGCTGCGTCCTTGCGAGCCCAGTCATCGAACGGGTCGCACAGCCCACCCTCACCGAGGATGGCAGGAGGGCCCCAGCGCTACGCTTCGCCGACCCTCGGGTCATGGCCCTGACCGGCGCCCTATGCCTGAGCCTGTTCGCCGTCACCGGCGTCACCAACAACAGCCTTCGCGCCTTGACCGCCCGGATGCTCGGCACCGGCTACACCACCAGCCAAATGACCTACGACCTACGCCGTCTCCGGTTCAACGGCCTGATCCGACGCATCGAACACACCCACACCTACGTCCTGACCCCCGACGGCCAACGCCTCGCGATCTTCTACACCAAACTCAACGACCGCCTCCTACGCCCACTCCTCGCCGCCGATCAGCCCCAAGCACCACCAAACCTCCGCCAAGCCCTCACCACCATCGACCACCACGTCGACGACTACATCGCCCAAGCACGACTCAAAACCGCAGCCTGAAAACCTGACCCACGTGTTCAGATTCTCGAACCCAAGGATCTAGCGGCGGTCAGGGCGGCACCGCGCCGCCCCCGCCGCCGCGACGCACTAGACGTGCGTGATCACGTTCTTGCCGTACGCGGTGAGGGTCTTCTCCTTGTCGTCATGCATGAGGTAGAGGGCGAAGTT
Organism: Micromonospora sp. MH33; assembly: GCF_003013775.1. Classification (NCBI taxonomy): domain Bacteria; kingdom Bacillati; phylum Actinomycetota; class Actinomycetes; order Micromonosporales; family Micromonosporaceae; genus Micromonospora; species Micromonospora sp. MH33. The sequence continues at coordinate 69,675 of NZ_MUYZ01000003.1, read as the reverse complement.
GTGAACCCCGATCTCCTTGAGCTCCTGCAGCCGGTCGACATGGGCCGACTCGGGGCCGAGCAGGCAGAATCGGTCGACGATGGCGTCGGGTACGAAGTCGGTGGACGGATTGCCGGCGCGGCCGTGGTGTGCGTAGTCGTAGCCCTCGCGGCCTGTGATGTAGTCGGTCAGCGCCTTCGGCACCACGCCGGAGTCGCCGTAGCGGGCGACCAGGTCGGCCACGTGGTTGCCGACCATGCCGCCGAACCAGCGCAGCTGGTCCCGTTGGTGTACGAGGTTCGTACCCACGTAGGCGGGGGCGGCCACGCATATCGTGATCGAGTCCGGATCCCGGCCGGCGGCGCTGGCCGCGTCGCGTACCGTGCCGATCGTCCAGCGGGCGATGTCCGGGTCGGCGGTCTGCAGGATGAAGCCGTCGGCCTGCTCGCCGACCAGCCGCAGCGCCTTCGGGCCGTAGGCGGCCATCCAGATCTCCAGCTTGCCGTCACGCACCCACGGGATGCGCACCGGCGTGCCGTGGTGTTCGACGTCGCGTCCCTCGGCCAGTTCCTTGATCACCCGCATGGCGCTGCTGAGGGTGGCCAGGCTCGCCGGCGGTTGGCCGATGACTCGGCGGGCCGAGTCACCGCGGCCGATCCCGCAGACGGTTCGGTTGCCGAACATGTCGTTGAGGGTGGCGAAGAGTGACGCGGTGACCGACCAGTCGCGGGTGCTCGGGTTGGTCACCATCGGTCCGACGATCAGGTGCTTGGTCGCGGCGAGGACCTGCGAGTAGATGACGAACGGCTCCTGCCACAGCACGCAGGAGTCGAACGTCCACCCGTAGCGGAATCCGTTGTCCTCGGCGGCGGCGAGGCCCGCCACGACGTCGCGAGCGGGCGGGTCGGTCTGCAGTACGACACCGAAGTCCACGGTCAACTCCTTGTCAGACCAGGTACTGGCTGAGGTCGCGCTTCAGGAACGTGCCGTGCCCGGCGGCGCCGTGGAAGGCGTTGTCGTCGACGACGATCCGGCCGCGGGACAGCACGGTGGAGACCTTCCCGGTCAGCCGCATGCCCTCGTACGCGGAATAGTCCACGTTCATGTGGTGGCTGCCGGCGGAGATGGTCTGCTCGGCCGTCGGGTCGTACACCGTGATGTCCGCGTCCGCGCCCGGGGCGATGACGCCCTTGCGAGGGTAGAGACCGAACATCCGGGCGGGCGTGGTCGAGCTGATCTCGACCCAGCGCGGCAGGGTGATCTCGCCCTTCACGACGCCCTGGTAGAGCAGGTCCATCCGGTGCTCGACGCCTGGCATCCCGTTGGGAATCTTCGAGAAGTCTCCCCGGCCTAGCTCCTTCTGGTCCTTGAAGCAGAAGGGGCAGTGGTCGGTGGACACCAGCGACAGGTCGTTGGTGCGCAGGCCCCGCCACAGTTCCGCCTGGTGCTCCTTGGGGCGTAGCGGGGGAGAGGCGACGTACTTCGCGCCCTCGAAGTCAGGCCTGGCCAGGTCGTCCAGCGACAGGAACAGGTACTGCGGGCAGGTCTCGGCGAACACGTTCTGCCCGGTGTCGCGGGCCTGGGTGACCGCGTCGAGGGCGTGCGCGGCGGACAGGTGCACGATGTACAGCGGTGCGCCGGTGACCTTCGCCAGGGTGATCGCCCGGGAGGTTGCCTCGCCTTCCAGCTCGGGCGGCCGGGTCAGCCCGTGCTGTACCGGGTCGGTCCGCCCACTCGCCACTGCCTGCGCGACGAGCTGGTCGATGGCGATGCCGTTCTCGGCATGCATCATGACCATCGATCCGGTGTCCCGGGCCTTCTGCATCGCCCGCAGGATCTCCCCGTCCGTGGCGTAGAAGACACCCGGGTAGGCCATGAACATCTTGAAGGTGTTCACGCCCGCGTCGATGCAGGCCTCCATCTCTTTGAGCGACGTGTCGTTGACGTCCGAGACGATCATGTGGAACCCGTAGTCGATCGCGCAGTTACCGTCGGCCTTGCCGTGCCACTTGTCCAGCGCGGACAGCAGCGACGTTCCCTTGCCCTGCACGGCGAAGTCGATGATCGTGGTCGTGCCGCCCCAGGCCGCCGCGATCGTCCCGCTCTCGAAGGTGTCGGCCGAGAAGGTGCCCCCGAACGGCATCTCCATGTGGGTGTGGCCGTCGATGCCGCCTGGCACCACGTACTTCCCGGCGGCGTCGATCACTCGCTCGGCGCCGGACGCCCACTGCCGGGCCAGACCCGAGTCCGGCGCGGCGAGCGCGGCGATCCGCTCGCCCTCCACCAGCACGTCCGCCGGGTACTCCCCGGTGGCGTTGACGACTGTTCCGTTGCGGATGACGATGCTCACGGCGTCACCAGCGATTCGTAGGTGTCCGGCCGGCGGTCGCGGTAGAACGCCCACAGGTCGCGCACCTCGGCCAGCCTGTCCATGTCGAGATCGCGGATGACGACCTCTTCTTCGGTGTCGGACGCGGCGTCGCCGACCAGTTGCCCCCGCGGGTCCACGAAGTAGGACTGGCCGTAGAAGTCGTTGTCGCCCAACGGTTCCACGCCGACCCGGTTGATCGTGCCGACGTAGTACTCGTTGGCGACCGCGGCGGCCGGCTGCTCGAGGCGCCAGAGGTACTCCGACAGGCCCCGGCTCGTGGCGGAGGGGTTGAAGACGATCTTCGCGCCGGCCAGCCCCAGCGCCCGCCAGCCTTCGGGGAAGTGCCGTTCGTAGCAGATGTAGACGCCGATGCGGCCCACCGCGGTGTCGAACACCGGATAGCCGAGGTTTCCCGGCCGGAAGTAGAACTTCTCCCAGAACCCCTTCACCTGCGGGATGTGGTTCTTGCGGTGCTTGCCGAGGTAGGTGCCGTCGGCGTCGATCACCGCCGCCGTGTTGTAGTAGACGCCTGGTTGTTCCTGCTCGTACATCGGCACGATCAGCACCACACCGTGCTGCTCGGCGATCTCACGCATCAGCGCGGTCGTCGGCCCGTCGGGGATCGCCTCGGTGTACGAGTAGTAGTCGGCGTCCTGCACCTGGCAGAAGTACGGACCGTAGAACAACTCCTGCAGGCAGACGACCTGTGCGCCCTGTGACGCGGCGCTGCGGATCGCCTCCACCGCGTTCGCGATCATCGACTCCTTGTCGCCGGTCCACTTCTGCTGCACCAGCCCGGCTCGGATGATGGTGCTCATCGGTTGTCCTCCTTGGCGTGAGCGGTGCGCGGCAGCGACAGCGCCAGGTAGACGACGAACGCGCCGACCAGACCGGCGACCCAGCTGTAGTCGTAGAGCGGCTTGAGCCACGGGATGAACCCGTCCTCGGGGAACGGCCCCTTGCCTGGGGCGGAGTAGGCGCCACCCACCGCGAGGACCGCGCCGACGACGGTGGCGACGATGGCCGCCCAGTTCCAGCCACCGGAGAACCAGTACCGGCCCTCGGGACGGTAGAGGCCGGGCAACTGGAGGCGCGTGCGGCTGCGGACCCAGTATCCGGCGATGAGCACCCCGGCGACGGCGCCGAGCAGGCCGCCGTAGAACCCGAGCCACACGAAGATGTAGATGTTGGGGTCCTGCACCAGCCGCCACGGCTGGATCAGGATGCCGAGCACGCCGGTGATCAGCCCTCCGGTCCGGAAGTTGACCAGTCGGGGTGCGGCGTTGGAGAAGTCGTACGCCGGGCTGACCGTGTTCGCAGCGACGTTCACCGACAGCGTCGCGACCACGACCGTGAACAGGCCCAGCGCGACGACCAGGGGGTTCTCGAACTTGGCGGCGAGCTGGATGGGGTCCCAGATCGCCTCGCCGTAGATCACGGCCGTGCCGGAGGTGATCATGATCGACAGGATGGCGAAGAACGACATCGTGGTGGGTAGGCCGAGGACCTGGCCGTACGCCTGCTGCCGCTGGCTGCCGCCGAACCGGGTGAAGTCGGGGATGTTGAGCGACAGGGTCGCCCAGAACGCGATCATCGCCATCAGGGATGGTGCGAACAGCTTCCAGAAGTCGGCGCCCCAGCCCAGCTTCGACGGCTCGGACAGGATCGGGCCCAGCCCGCCGGCCTCGACGATGACCCAGATCAGCAGGGCGACGGCCACCACGATGACGAACGGCGCTGCCCAGTTCTCGAAGCGTCGCAGGGTGTCCATGCCCCGCCAGATGATCGCCATCTCGATCGCCCAGAACAGGAAGAAGGAGGCCCACAGCGTCCACGGGTGGTCCATGAACCGCGCCGCGTCGACCCACCAGGAGCCCAGCAGTTTCCCGGCGATCGCGTAGATCGCCTCACCGCCGATCCAGGTCTGGATGCCGAACCAGCCGCACGCGATGAACGCGCGCAGCAGAGCCGCGAGGTTGGCGCCGCGAACTCCGTAGAACGCGCGGGCGAAGACCGGGAACGGAATTCCGTACTTGGTGCCCGCATGGCTGTTCAACAGCATCGGGATCAGGACGAGCAGGTTGCCCAGCGTGATCGTGAGGAACGCCTGCACCCAGTTCATGCCGAGCTGGATGAGCCCGGCGGCAAGCAGGTAGGTGGGGATGTTGTGCGCCATGCCGATCCACAGCGCCGCGAAGTTGTACGTGTTCCAGGTGCGCTTCTCGATCGGTACCGGGGCGAGCTCCTCGTTGAAGTAGCGGCTGTCGGCGATCGTGGAGAAGTCGCGCAACTCGACTCGGCCGTCCGGATGGGTGATCTGCGTGCCGGGTTCGACCGCGGTGGTTTCGGCCGGGGGCAGGGGCTCGACGGTCATCGGTCACCTCCTGATACGGTGCCGCAACACTGGCCGACCAACCCGGCTCACGCGCTCCTGGTGGGCGGTTCAGCGCGATCTTTATCTGGGAATGGTGGGTGTCGCGAGCCCGCCACGGGCAGCGGCAAAGTGTCCACGCTTGCCATGATCGGGGCACACTCTGTCCACGGCATGCCCGCACCGAGCTGTCAATCCGCACGGTGGGTGGATTAGCGCTGCGAGGGGTCCTACGCGTCGAGTTCGTGCACCAGGAGCGCGACGTACAGCGACAGCACCGACTCCGGGTCCTCCAGCGACACCCCGAGCACCTGCGCGATCCGCGACAGCTGCTGGTAGTAGGCCGTACGCGACAGGTGCGCCGCGGCGGCCGCCGCCGACTTGTTCCCGCCCTGCTCGCAGTAGCAGCGCAGCAGCTCCACCAGCCGGCTGCGCTGGTGGGCGTCCCGCGCCAGCAGCGGGCCCAACTCCCGGTCTGCGAACGCCTGGACCCGCTCGTCCTCCCGCAACAGGTGCAACAGGCCGCGCAGGCGCACGTTGTCCAGCTTGTGGTAGAGCTGCGCGCCGGGGGTGCGGAGGGCCGCCCCCGCGACGTGGGCCGCCTCGCCGAGGCTGCGGCGCACCTCGGCGGCGTGTGACACGGTGGTGCCGACCGCCACCAGCACCGGGCCGGCTGTCGAGCGGTGTACCTCCTCGGCCAGCCGACGTAGGACCGCCTCGATCCTGGCGTGGGCGGGTAGCGACAACAGCGCCCGTACGCTCGTGTCGTCCACGACGCCCACCAGGGCGGGCACCGACACCCGCCGTGCGGCCGACGCGGTCACCTCGGCGAGGTCGCGCAGCACCTCCTGAGTGGCCAGCGCAGGCGCGCGTGGCGTCACGTGCCCGGGCCGGATCGCCACCCCGACGAGCTGCCGTCGTTCGAGGCCGACGCCCAGAGCGGCCGCCCGGGCGGCCAGATCCGGCGGCGGTACCGACTGACCGAGCAGTTGCGCGAGCAACATCCGATGCGTCTGCCGTTCCAGACTCTCCCGATCACGTGCCACGAGCCGATGCACCGCCAGCGCCGACGCGGCCCGCTCCGCGACCACCATGTGCCGGTGCGGCGGAGGGCCCGGCGAGAGCAGCACCAGGCGTCCCCAGTCGGCGCCCTGCGCGCCGACCACCGTGACCAGCCAGCCGGCCTCCTCGTCGTAGGCCGTTCGCTCGGGCACGGCCACGGACCGGGACCGCTGACTCCAGTCCGCGAGCAGCTCGGTGGGATCCTGCCCAGCCGCGTCGTACGCGAGCACCTCGTGCCCCAGCGTCTCCAGCACGACGGGCAGCCCGGAGATCCTGGCCACCTCGCGCAGCACCTCGGCCGGCTCGGCCCCGGCCACGGTGAGCGAGGTGAACGTCTCGTGCACCTGCTCGGCGGCCCGCAGCTCGGCGAGCTGGGCGTCGACGATCAGCGCCACCACCGCCTCGGTGACGGACACGAACCGCGTCTCCTCCGCGAGCGTGATCAGGGGGAGTCGGTGCCGGTCGGCCGCTGTCACGAGCGCCTCGGGTACGTGATCGTTCCACCGGCGGACCAACTCGATGACCAGTCCCGCCGCGTGGACCGCGGCTAGGTCGTCCACGTAGCCCGTGAGCGCCGCCGGCTCCTCCGGCAGCGCGATGCCGGTGGTCAGGACCAGTTCCCCACCGCGGAGCAGGTGCGCGATGTCGGCGACCTCCGCCACGTGGACCCAGCGGACCCGGCCCTGCATCCCGGCCGACCCGGCCACCACCTGCGGCCTCGCCCGCCGGATGACCGGCAGCGCGACGGCATCTGCGACGGAGGGATACATCGCGACCTCCCTACTAGCGGGATTGCACACAACGTAATGGCAGCGGCCGCAGAGCGGTACAGGTTGCACATAGCGGTTGGACAACGAATGCCGCCACACTCGCCCTACCGGCGGAGATACGGAGGACGCGATGGCGCACCGCGAGCTGCTGACCAGACACCGGTCCGTGATGCCGAAGTGGCTGGCGCTGTACTACGAACAGCCGATCGAGTTCGCCAGCGCGTCCGGTCGCCGGGTGACCGACCGGGAGGGACGCACCTACCTCGACTTCTTTGCCGGCATCCTCACCAACGCGATCGGCTACGACGTGGCCGAGATCAGCGACGCGGTCCGGTCGCAGATCGACACCGGCGTGCTGCACTCCTCCACGCTCTACCTGATCCGGTCGCAGGTCGAGCTCGCGGAGAAGATCGCGGAGCTCTCCGGGATCCCGGACGCCAAGGTGTTCTTCACCAACTCGGGCACCGAAGCGAACGAGACCGCGCTGATGCTCGCCACGCAGCACCGGCGCAGCGAGCAGGTGCTCGCCCTGCGCAACTCCTACCACGGCCGCGCCTTCGCCACCGTCGGCATCACCGGTATCCGCGGCTGGTCGGCCAGCGCGCTCAGCCCCGTCAAGGTGAGCTGGGTGCACGGCGGCTACCGCTACCGCAGCCCCTTCCGGGACCTGTCCGACGCGGACTACGTCCGCGCCTGCGTCGCCGACCTGCGCGAGATCATCGAGACGACGACCGCGGGTGACGTCGCGTGCATGATCGTCGAACCGATCCAGGGCGTCGGCGGCTTCGCCACCCCACCGGACGGGCTGTTCGGCGAGTTCAAGAAGGTGCTCGACGAGTACGGGATCCTCCTCGTCTCCGACGAGGTGCAGACCGGCTGGGGCCGCACCGGCGAGCACTTCTGGGGCATCCAGGCGCACGGCGTCGTACCCGACGCAATCACCTTCGCCAAGGGCCTGGGCAACGGCCTGGCGATCGGCGGAGTCATCGCCCGGGCGGACCTCATGGACTGCCTCGGCGCCAACTCGATCTCCACCTTCGGCGGCAACCCGCTCGCCACCACCGGCGCTCTGGCCTCGCTCAACTATCTCCTGGAACACGACCTCCAGGCCAACGCCGCAGACCTGGGTGCCCGGCTGCTCGACGGCCTCCGTGCGGTCGCGCAGGCACATCCCGTGGTCGGCGACGTCCGCGGCAAGGGCCTGATGATCGCGCTGGAACTCGTCGGACCCGACGGCGCGCCCCACCCGGCGGCCGCCGCCGCACTGCTGGAGGAGTCCCGGGAACGTGGACTGCTCGTCGGCAAGGGCGGCCTGTACGGCAACGTCATCCGCCTGGCACCACCGATGACGCTGACCCGGGCCGAGGCGGACGAGGCGCTTGAGATCCTCACCCAGTCGATCGAGGCCGTGGCCAAGGAGGTGCAGCAGCGATGAGGACCACCCACTGGATCGGCGGCAAGCCGTGGAACGGCGTCGCCGAACGCGCCGGCGACATCTACGACCCCGCCACCGGACAGATCGCAGGGCACGTCGACTTCGCGACCGCCGCGGTCGTCGACCAGGCCGTCGCCGCCGCCGGCGAGGCCTTCACCCGCTGGCGTACGGCTTCCCTCACCCAGCGGTCAAACGTGATGTTCGCTTTCCGGGAACTGCTGAACGCCCGCCGGCCCGAACTAGCCAAGATCATCACTGCCGAGCACGGCAAGGTGCTGTCCGACGCCGCGGGGGAGATCCAACGCGGGCTGGAGAACGTGGAGTTCGCCTGTGGCATCCCGCAGCTGCTCAAGGGCGGATTCAGCGAGAACGCCTCCACCCAGGTCGACGTGTACTCCCTCCGGCAGCCGCTCGGCGTGGTCGGCGTGATCACCCCGTTCAACTTCCCCGCCATGGTGCCGTTGTGGTTCGCGCCGAACGCGATCGCGTGCGGCAACAGCGTGGTCCTCAAGCCGAGCGAGAAGGACCCGTCCGCGGCGAACTTCCTCGCCGAACTGTTCGCCGAGGCCGGGCTACCGGACGGAGTGTTCAACGTCGTGCACGGCGACAAGGAGGCAGTCGACCGTATCCTCGAACACCCGGCGGTGAAGGCGATCTCCTTCGTCGGCTCCACCCCGATCGCCCGCTACGTCTACGAGACCGGCACCCGCAACGGCAAGCGGGTGCAGGCGCTCGGCGGCGCGAAGAACCACATGGTCGTCCTGCCCGACGCCGACCTCGACCTCGCCGCCGACGCCGCCGTCTCGGCCGGCTTCGGCTCGGCCGGCGAACGCTGCATGGCCATCTCCGTCGTCGTGGCCGTCGACCCGGTCGGCGACGCGCTGGTCGGCAAGATCAGCGAGCGGATCGCCGCGCTCCAGGTCGGCGACGGCCGTCGGCCGGGCTGCGAGATGGGACCGCTGGTCACCGGTGCCCACCGCGACCGGGTGGTGTCGTACCTGGACGCTGGACGGGCCGCGGGGGCAGAGTTGGTGGTCGACGGGCGAAACCACCTTATCGACGGTGACCGAGCCGGCTTCTGGCTCGGGCCGACCCTCTTCGATCACGTCGACACCGACATGACCATCTACACCGACGAGATCTTCGGACCGGTGCTCTCGGTGCTGCGCGTGCCCAGCTACGACGACGCCGTCGAGGTGGTCAACACCAACCGCTACGGCAACGGCACCGCCATCTTCACCAACGACGGCGGCGCGGCCCGGCGCTACCAGAACGAGATCGAGATCGGCATGGTCGGAGTGAACGTCCCGATCCCGGTCCCGGTTTCGTACTACTCATTCGGCGGGTGGAAGGACTCCCTGTTCGGTGACGCGCACGCGTACGGGCCGGAAGGAGTGAACTTCTTCGTCAGATCCAAGGTGGTCACCAGCCGGTGGCTCGACCCCTCCCACGGTGGAGTGAACCTCGGCTTCCCACAGAACAGCTGAGCACCAGAACCTGAGGTCGGGAGCCGGCGTAGAACAACGGAGGGCGGAAGCGCCTCCCGCCCTCCGTTCGGTTACTGGGTGAGTTCGGCGACCTGATCGGCCGTCAACCGAAGCACCTCAGCAGGTGCCTCCGCGCGCGCCCTGGCCGCGACGGGTGGGTCGGCGGGCCGTCGCAGATGCCAGTCCGTCGTCGCCTGGTACGCCGCCACCACCGACAACAGCCGGTCCTCGGCGTACGGCAGGCCGCCGAGGATCGTGCCGATCGGCACGCCGGCGGCGGTGAGCCCGATCGGGAAGGCGATTTCCGGTAGGCCGAGGATGTCGAACGGCACCGGGTCGGTCTGCACCACCACGTCGCAGACGTCGAACAGGTCGTTGAGCACCCGTTCCATCAGCAGCAGCTTGGCTCGCTGGCCGGTGAGGAACTCGTTGCCTCCCAGTAGCGCTCCCTGCAGCCAACTGGTCACCGACACGCCGAAGCCGCGCAGGTCAGTCCGCAGGTACGGCATGAACGGCTCGCTGCGCTCCGGCAGCCGGATGTTGTTGAAGGTGCCGCCGGTCAGTTGGCTCCACCCGTCCGGCAGGGGAACGTCCACGAGCGTGGCGCCGGGTATCTCGGCGAGCTGGGCCAGGTACGCCTGGCGGGCCGCCGCAGTGGCCGAGGTGCCGTTGGTGAACCCGGGCAGCACCCCGATCCTGGTGGGCCAGCGCAGCTTGATCCGGTTCCTCTGGTACACCGGCGTGGCCGCGCCGATCAGATCGGGCACGTCGGGCAGCCCCTGGCTGCGCGGGTCCGCCGGGTCCTCGCCGGCCATCGCGGTGAGCATGATGGCGGCATCCTTGGCGTCCCGCGCCAGCGGGCCCGGATGGTCGCGGGTGTAGCTGAGCGGGATGACGCCGGCCGCTGACACCCGCCCCATGGTCGGCTTGAGCCCGGTCAGGTTCTGCGCGTTCGAGGGGGCGGTGATCGAGCCACCGGTCTGGGTGCCGATGCCCGAGGTGGCCATGCGACCGGCGACTGCCGTGGCGGTGCCGGTGGATGATCCACCGGGATCGGTGTTGCGGTTGGTGGGCGTCCAGGCGTTCACGGTGGTGACCACGCCGGCGGGGGTGGTGGCACGGGTGGTGGCCAACGGGCCCATCTGCGTCTTGCCGAGGACGATGGCACCGCCCGCCTTGAGCCGGCCTACCGCCGTCGCGTCGTACGGCGGCACGAAGTCCTTGAACAGGAAGGAGTTCGCGGTGGTGAGGACGCCTTCGGTGTAGTAGTTGTCCTTGATCGCCAATGGTATGCCGTGGAGTGCACCGGCCCGCGGCCCGTGGGCGGCGTCGCGGGCCGCCGCGATGGCCGCCTCGGCGAGCACCAGGTTGAAGGCCTGGTAGGTGCCGTCGTACGTGGAGATGCGCGCCAGGTACGCCTCGAGCAGTTGCTCGGGGGTCAGCTTGTCGGCGCGGATGAGCCAGGCCGCCTCAGCGATGGTCAGCTCGGTCGGATCGGCGACGGCCTCCGGCCGGGGCCGGGTGTAGGCGTTGGGCTGGTCCAGGGCACGGCTCCTGGTCCCCGGGTTCACGGTCAGGGCGCTGTTCGCCAGCGCCATCGAGGGCGCGGCGACGGTTGCGCCTGCGGCAGAGGCGACGGCCAGCGCGGCAGCGCGGGCCAGGAACGCCCGGCGGTCGATCGAGCGGTCGAGTGGTTCGACAGTCATGCCTTCCGCCATTCTGCGCTGTTCGAGGGGTACAGGACCGGCACATGTTGCTGCGACAGCGCCTTCCCGACCGCGGGGTCCGTCCCGGCGGGGGCGGGCATCTGGTACGCGGCCAGCGCCGCCACGGTGCCGCGCAGGAACGAGCGCAGCGAGGCGAGCACCGACTCCTGGCCGGGCGAGCCGGTCTCCGGGTCGGGGGCGCTGCCGGGCGGGAGTTGGTCGAGATCGATACCGAGGGCGGCGAGCCGAGCCCGGATCAGGACGTTCAGCTCGGCGTCGGTGGGCGGATTAAGGGCCATGGGTGCTCCTCTGGTGCTGCACGTCGCCGTGTTCCATCGAAGTGAGCTGAACCTAGGCAGGTCACCGCACGCGGGCGTATGTCGGTCGGGCAAATTGAGGAACTCTTGAGTGCGGCGGTCCGACGTGGACGGCAGCGAACCGCACCGAGCAAAGGTCACGGGGAGATAACTGGGGGGTCCATGACCGTCGAAGATCACTAGCCTCGATGGCTGACCAGGCGACCTCGTCTGGAGTTGGGTGGAGGATGGATGAACCTTCGAAGGAGGGCAGTCTCGCCCGTCGCGGCGGTCGGTGCCCTGGCCATCATCACGAGCCTCACCACGGGCGCCCTGCCGTCGGTGGCACAGGCGGCTCCGGCGTCCGCGGCAGCTGACGCCCCGATCACCCATGACGAGAACCCACGGGTTCCCGAGGGGGCCGCGTGGACGGAGACGTACTTCCCGTCCTCGGACGGCAGTGGGGTCGAGTTGCATGCCGACGTGCTGCGCCCGGCACACCTGTCGCCGGATGTGAAGACGCCGGTGATCCTCTCGGTGGGGCCGTATTTCTCGCACGCGGGGGAGACCTCTCCCGCCGGGTGGGATCGGGTCGGGCCGTCGGCGCGCTTTCAGGACCTGGTCGACGGCGCACGGCTCATGGAGCGCGGATACACCTTCGTGATGGTCGACCTGCGCGGCTTCGGCGGCAGCACGGGGTGCCTGGACTTCCTCGGCCCGGGGGAGCAGGCCGACATCACGGCGGCCGTCGAGTGGGCGGCGAGCCAGCCGTGGTCGACCGGCAAGGTGGGCATGTACGGCAAGTCGTACGACGCCAACACCGGGCTGGCGGCCAACGTCCTCAAGCTCCAGCCCCTGCGGGCGATCGTTGCCCAGGAACCGACGTGGAACAGGTACAACTATCTGTTCAGCAACGGAGTGCCGCGTTCCAACGCGACCAGTAGCCCCCGGAGCTACTACTCGATCGCGACGATGCGGCCGCTGGCCGATGACAGCGACCACTACAAGGCGAACGCGGAGTACGAGAAGAATCACCCCGAGTGCGAGAGCGCCAACCGCACCAACACCCAGAACCCTGACCCGAAGTCGGCGTTCTGGCGTGCCCGTGACTTCGCTTCCCGTGCCGCCGGTTCCCAGACGCCGCTGTTCGTCACGTCAGGCTTCATCGAGGACAACACCAAGCCCGAGGAGATGCAGAAGTACCTGGCCAACCACCAGGGTCCGGAGCGCGGTTGGCTCGGCCAGTGGGAACACGTGCGCGGCAACGAGACCAACGGCAAGGGCCAGCTCAAGATGGGGCGAGCGGGCTGGTTCGACGAGGTGATGCGGTTCTACGACCAGCACCTGCGCGGCATCGAACCGTCGATGGCCGACCCGGCGTTCTCCGTCGAGGACAGTCTCGGGAACTGGCGCGCCCAGCCGACCTGGCCGGTGACCAACGACGCGTACAAGGTGAAGCTGTCGTCCGGGCAGTACGTCGACGACGGCGGCCAGGCGCAGAGGACGGCCCAGCCGATGACCGCGCCGGAGGCCTCGGGCTCGGACATCGAGTACACGCCGGAACCCGGTTCGCCGGCGACCGACCAGACGGCTCTGTTCAGCGCCGACGCACCCGGCAACAGCTACTGGACCTTCTCCACGTCCGCCTCGGAGCAGGTGCGGATCACGGGCACGCCGGAGATCACGCTGAAGACCCGGGGACAGGGCAACGTCTGGGTACGGCTGTGGGACGTCGCTCCGGACGGCAAGGCGACGATGTTCAACGAGAACGTCGCAGTGCTGGACCACAGCGGATCGACCTCGTTGGCCCTGAAGGCGACGGACTGGACCTTCCAGCCGGAACATCAGCTGGGGGTCCAGATTGGGACCATCACCTCAAGGGGCTGGCGCGGCACTCCCTCCGGTCAGACGATCACGGTCACCGACGCACGGCTCGCCCTGGAGGTGCAGGACCCGCGGTTCGACACGCCCACCCAGGGTGACCGATCGCCGTACCTGGACCAATATGTGGTGGCGAACAGCATCACGCTCGACAACGTCGGCGCCCCCACCTTCCCGCTGAGCGTTTCGAAGCAGGGCTGACCAAGCACCGGCTGCCTGGCACTCGCCTGGCGGGTGCCAGGCAGCCCGTTGCGTCCCTTGACCCCGGCGGGGCGCTGTAGTTGTCGGCACCTGTCGGAGGCATGGGAGCAGCGTGGTCGTCAGGGGCCGGTTCATCCGAGTCGGACCTGCTCGGTTGGGTGACCAGCGACCCAGACCCAGAGCGCCGGCCATACCCAGCGCCCGACTGCGGTACAGACTGGCGATGCGCCGCATCGCTGCGATCTGGTTGTACTACTTCCTCAACCGGGTGATCTTGATGGCATCGCGGGTCTGGGACGGTGTGCTTCGTAGCAGGCCCGACGGCGGGCGTGGCTACGATGGGCCGGTCGACGCCGGGGCGTCATCGGCACGAAGGAGGCCACGTTGACCCCGAGCACCGCGTCGCGGACCGTGGCGGACGCCCGGCGCGCCGACCGGGACTGGCGACGCCAGGTGCCCCGGGCCTTCGCCACGCTGCTCTGGGTGATCGCGGTCGTCTGCGCGCTGGCCGCGCTGAGCAGCGCCGTCCGCTCCGACATCCAGCCGGTCCGCACCGCCATCGACGCCCTGCTGCTGCCCGCCCCCGCGAACCTGGCGTACGCGGTCTTCCTCGGCACCCTCGCCTCGGCGGTGCTGCGCCGCAAGCGGCTGGCGTACTGGGTGCTGGTCGGCTACTTCACCCTCAGCCTGGCCGTCGGCGTGCTGGCCGGCGTGCTGCTCCTGATGGTCGGCGGCAACGACCTCACCGATGACGCCGGGGAACGGCTGTTCAACTCGCTGGAGACGGTCGGGGTGTGGGTCGGCATCGTCTTCGCCGCCGCGGCCCTGGCCCTGCTGCTGGCCGCCCGCGGGGTCTTCTACGCCCGGGTACGCAGCGGCAGCGTCCGGCGGGCCCTCGGAGTCTTCCTCGGGCTGGCGGCGGTCGCGGTCGGGCTCGGCTACCTGCTGCTCCTCGTCGAGCCGGGCAGCCTGCGAACCTGGGTGGACCGGCTCGGCTACGCCGTCGAGAAGGTGTTCGGCGGCGCCATTACCCTGGACGTCACCCGGCAGGGGCAGGCGCCCGGATGGGTCAACCTGCTGCTCGGCGGCTTCGGCGGGATCGCCTTCATCGCCGGCCTCTTCACCCTGCTCCGGTCGCAGCGGGCCGCCGCCGTGCTGCACCCCGACGAGGAGGAGCGGATCCGGGAACTGCTCGCCCGGCACGGCGGGCGCGACTCGCTCGGCTACTTCGCCACCCGCCGGGACAAGGCGGCGATCTTCTCGCCCAGCGGCAAGGCGGCGATCACCTACCGGGTGGTCAATGGAGTCAGCCTGGCCAGCGGGGACCCGGTGGGGGACCCGGAGGCGTGGGGGCCGGCCATCGAGGCGTGGCTCGAACAGGCCAGCGCGTACGCCTGGACCCCGGCGGTGATGGGCACCAGCGAGGCGGGCGCCAAGGCGTACCACCGGCACGGGCTGAAGGTGCTGCACCTGGGGGACGAGGCGATCCTGCTGGCCCGCGAGTTCGACCTGGACGGGCGGGACATGCGCCCGGTCCGCCAGGCCGTGCACCGGGTGGAGCGGGCCGGCTACACGGCCCGGGTGCGCCGGCACGCGGAGATCCCGGCGGTGGAGCTGTCCGGGCTGGCCAGCCTGGCCACCGCCTGGCGGGACACCGAACACGAGCGGGGCTTCTCGATGGCGCTGGGCCGGCTCGGCGACCCGGCCGACGGCGACTGCGTGCTCGTCGAGGCGCGGGACGCGGACGGCCGGGTGCGGGCGCTGCTGTCGCTGAGCCCGTGGGGAGCCGACGGGCTCTCGCTGGACCTGATGCGCCGGGACCGGTCGGCCGAGAACGGGATCACGGAGTTCCTGGTCGCGGCGCTGATGGGTGCGGCACCCCGGCTCGGCGTCGAACGGGTGTCGCTGAACTTCGCGGTGTTCCGGTCGGTTTTCGAGCAGGGCGCCAGGATCGGCGCCGGCCCGGTCATCCGGCTGTGGCGGCACACCCTGCTCTTCTTCTCCCGCTGGTGGCAACTGGAGTCGCTGTACCTCTCCAACGCCAAGTACCAGCCGCATTGGACACCGCGCTACCTGTGCTTCGGAGAGCGCCGGGAGTTGGCCCGGGTGGGCCTCGCCGCGGCGGTCGCCGAGGGCTTCGTCGCCCTGCCGGGCGGGCGGCCCAGCCCGCTGCAGGGCGCGCCGCCGGCCGGCGGCGGAGTGGGCTACGTGCCGCCGGCCGCCGCGACGGTCCGGGCCGTGCCGCCGGAGCCGGCCGAGGTGCACCTCCCCGAGCAGACCCGGGTACGCCTGGCGAAGCTGGACCGGCTGCGCGCCGAGGGCGTCGACCCGTACCCGGTGGGTTTCGCGCGTACCGACGGCTGCGCGGCGGTGCGGGCACGGCACGCCGGGTTGGCGCCGGACACCGGCACGGGGGAGAGCGTGTCGGTGGCCGGCCGGGTGCTGCTGGTCCGGGACCACGGGGGCGTCTGTTTCGCGACGATCCGGGACGGCAGCGGCGACCTGCAGTTGATGCTGGAGCACGACCTGGAGCGGTGGCGTGCCACCGTCGACATCGGCGACCACGTCGGCGCGACCGGCGAGGTGTACGCGACCCGGCGCGGCGAGGTGTCGGTGCGGGTGGCCGACTGGCGGCTGACCGCCAAGTGCCTGCGCCCGCTGCCGGACAAGCACCACGGGCTGGCCGACCCGGAGGCCCGGGTCCGGCAGCGCTACCTCGACCTCGCCATCGATCCGGCGGCGCGGGACCTGCTGCGGGCCCGCGGCGCCGTACTGCACAGCCTGCGGCGCTCCCTGGCCGACCGGGACTTCCTGGAGGTGGAGACGCCGATCCTGCAGCGGGTGCACGGTGGCGCGAACGCCCGCCCGTTCGTCACCCACAGCAACGCCTACGACCTGCGCCTGAGCCTGCGGATCGCACCCGAGCTGTATCTGAAGCGGCTGGCCGTGGGCGGGATGGAGCGGGTGTACGAGCTGGGCCGGGCGTTCCGCAACGAGGGCGTCGACCACAGCCACAACCCGGAGTTCACGGTGCTGGAGGCGTACCAGGCGTACGCGGACTACCACGTGATGCGTGAGCTGGCCCGGGAGCTGATCGTCGCCGCGGCGATCGCGGTGCAGGGGTCGCCGGTGGTGCGCCGCCCCGGGACGGGCGACACCGTGGACATCGGGGGCGAGTGGCCGGTCCGTACGGTCAACGAGGCGGTCTCCGCGGCGCTCGGCGAGGAGGTCTCCGCCGACACCGACCTGGCCGCCCTGCGCAAGCTCTGTGACGCCGCCGGGGTCGCGTACGACCCGCGCTGGGAGCGCGGCGCGGTGCTGCTGGAGGTGTACGAGCGGCTGGTCGAGGCGCGCACCGAGGCACCGACGTTCTACCTGGACTTCCCGACCGACGCATCGCCGTTGACCCGGCAGCACCGGGACGACCCGCGGCTGGCCGAGCGGTGGGACCTGGTGGCGTTCGGCATGGAGCTGGGCACCGCGTACTCGGAGCTGGTCGACCCGACGGAGCAGCGGCGCCGGCTCACCGCGCAGTCGTTGAACGCGGCCGGCGGGGACCCCGAGGCGATGGAGCTGGACGAGGACTTCCTCACCGCGCTGGAGTACGCCATGCCGCCCACCGGCGGTCTGGGCCTGGGCGTGGACCGGCTGCTGATGCTGCTGACCGGCCGGTCGATCCGGGAGACACTGCCCTTCCCGCTGGTCCGGGACTCCTCGTGAGCCGGGTCGGCCGGGCCCGGGCGCTGCCGGGGCTGGCGCTCGGGCTGGCCGGTGTCCTTTACTCGTCGTGGCTGGTCGGGCCGCTGCTGAACCCGGCCTTCGGCCTCCTCGACGGGTACGCCAGCGAGCTGGCCGCCCGGGACCAGCCGTACCACCTGGTGTTCGGCCTGGGTGACCTGGTCGTCGGCGCGCTCGCGTCGGCGACCGGGTTGGCACTGGCCTGGCGGGCCCGGGGCTGGCCGCGGTGGGCCTGGTGGGGACTGGTCGCCTTCGGCGTGGCCACCGCCCTGGACGGCACGGTGAGCTCGATGGACTGTGCGCCCTCGGCCGACGTGCGCTGCGCCCGGTTGGCGGAGCTGGGCGCGCTGTCCTGGCGGGACCAGTGGCACTCGGTCAGCTCGTCGGTGGCGATCGCCGCCGCGCTGGCTTCCCTGCTCGCGCTGCTGGTGAGCCGGCGCGGTCGCCGCGCGTCGTTCCGCTGGGGCCTGGCGGTGGCCGCGGTGCTGCTGGTGGGCACGGCCGGCACGCTGCTCGAGGTGGCCCACCCGGACGCGGCGCTGGGCGCCTGGCAGCGGGTCCAGCTGCTCGGCCTCTCCGGCTGGCTGCTCTACGCCGGCGGCATTGTCGCCACGCAGGGTGACACCGGGTCCTAGCCGGCCGGCGTGCCGGGGTCGCTGATGGCGGTGGCACAGACGGGGCGTACGTCCTGGCCCAGCTCAGCGTGCTGACCGACCGGCGCGGCCACCGGCTTCGCGGTTGCGGGGGTCAGGTGCGCCTGTAGTTGGTCGTCGGTGGGCTCCACCAGGAAGCTCCCGTCGGGCCAGACCAGGGTGGGAATGCGGCGTTGCCCCTGCTGCAGGCGACGGACCAGTTCGGTCGCGGCCTGGTCCTCGTCGACGTCGACGTACAGGTACGGGACGCGAGCAGCGTCGAGCAGGGCTCGGCTGCGTCGGACATCGGGGCACCAGCCGGTGCCGTACACGACGAGCTCGTCGTGGTGGGGAAGATCGTTGACGGTCAGGTCGGCCTCCTCGTCGCCGGGGCAGCTGGCGATGCCGTCGACGGGTCGCGCGGGGTCCCCTTCAGGCGGCGGGCCAGCCAGCTGCCGGCCGTGAACCAGAACATACCCCTCACCGGTATTCCTTTCAATGCTTCGACACATCGCCTGCCAGTCGGCGGACGTAGGCCGCGTCACTTGACGATCGATACGGGGTGGGGGGTAGAACTTTGCCACTACCCATACCCCCTAGGGGTACGAAGAGGAGCTGCTGCCATGTCATCCACGTCCAAGCGCTGGTGGGCCCTCGGACTGATCGCCCTCGCCCAGTTCATGGTCATCATGGACACCTCGATCATCGGCGTCGCATTACCGCGCATCCAGGCGGACCTCGGATTCTCGCCGGAGAACCTGTCCTGGGTCTTCAACGCCTACGTCGTCGCGTTCGGCGGCCTGCTCCTGCTCGGCGGCCGACTGTCCGACCTGCTCGGCGCCCGCCGCATGTTCGCCGCCGGCTGGCTCATCCTGCTCATCGGCTCCGCCGTCGCCGGCCTGGCCGACAGCGTCGCCGTCGAACTCACCGCCCGCGCCGTGCAAGGCGCCGGCGCCGCGCTGATCGCCCCGTCAGCGCTCACCCTGCTGATGATGCTCTTCGGCGCCGAACCCAGGGAACTCACCCGGGCCCTCGCCCTCTACGGCGCGGCCGCACCCGCCGGTGGCACCGCCGGCGTATTCCTCGGCGGCGTCATCACCGAATACATCAGCTGGCCCTGGGTCTTCTACATCAACATTCCCATCGCCGCCCTCGCGCTGCTGGCCACCCCGACCCTGATGCCCGCCGGGGGCACCCGCCGTGGCTCTCTGGACGTTCTCGGCGCCCTGACCGTGACGCTCGGCCTGGGCGCCGCCGTCTACGGAATCGTCCGCGCCCCCGAGGTGGGCTGGACCTCCGGGCAGACCTGGCTGGTCCTCGCCGGAGCCGTCGTCGCCCTGGCCGCGTTCGTCGCCATCCAGGCATCCCGCCGCGAGCCGCTGATGCGGCTGTCGATCTTCCGCGCCCCGAACCTCGCCGCCGCCAACATCGCCCAACTGCTGCTCGGCGCGGCCTGGATCCCCATGTGGTTCTTCCTCAACCTCTACCTGCAACAGGTCCTCGGCTACAGCGCCTTCCCCAGCGGTGCCGCGCTGCTGCCGATGACGATCCTCATCATGATCGGCATGATCGTGCTCGCCCCGCGGGCCATCGCCCGGTTCGGCCCGAAGCCCATGGTGGTCACCGGCCTCGCGATCCTCGCGATCGGACTCGGCTGGCTCGCCCTGGTCCGCCCCGACGGCACCTTCACCGTCGACGTCCTGCCGGCCTCACTGGTCGCCGCGCTGGGCATGTCGCTGGCGTTCATCCCGTCGCTCGGTACGGCGATCTCCAGCGCCCGACCCGAGGAAGGCGGACTCGCCTCCGGCATCGTCAACACCAGCTACCAGGTCGGTTCGGCGCTCGGTCTGGCCGCGATGACCGCGGTGGCCTCCGCCGCCGGCGCCGACCGGCTCGGCGACCTGCCCGCCCTCACCGACGGCCACTCCGCCGCCTTCGTCGGCGCCGGGATCATCGCCGCCGCAGGCGCGGTCGCCGCCGGAATCACCCTGCGCGGAGCCAGGCGGCAGCCGGCCGAGGACGCCGAGCCCGTGAGCGTCGGCTGATCCGAGCGCGAACCATCGGCCGCCCACAGGACGCCGGTGGATCAGCCCGAGCCTGGCTGATCCACCGGCGCCGACCTGCTCGCCGCCGCCGTCGACCCTGCCGCCCCGGCCGTCGTGCGCCTGGAAGCTGCCCTGCACACCAGTGCGCACATCCAGGACCACTCGGCGCGCCACCATGGCGGCGCACTGGCACCGTTCCTCTTCCAGAGGCCGTGCAGCGCCTGGTCACCGTCACCCTGGCCGGCCCGGCCGCCCCTCCCGCCGGCGGTCGGCGCGAGGCTGCGGGCCAACCTCTCAACCGATGTTGACTGCGGGCCTCGACTCGTGCACGTGCGGGTGATCGTCGTGTCGGTCCGGGTGATCCGCGTGGTCGGCGTGGAACAGGGCCTCCGCGAGCAGCGCCCGTACGTGGCTGTCGGCTGCGGAGTAGTGCACGAAGGTTCCTTCCCGCCGCCCCTTCACCAAGCCGGCGAGCCGCAGCTTCGCGAGGTGCTGACTCACCGCGGTCGGGCTCGCTCCGACGAGTTCCGCGAGGCAGGCCACCGACGACTCGCCCTGGAGCAGAGCCCAGAGGATCTTGATTCTGGTCGGGTCGGCGAGCAGTCGGAAGCCTTCGGCGGCCAGATGGACCTGTTCCTCGTTGGGCATCTGAAAGTCGGGCAGCGTGGTGTGCACGGAACCCACCATAGCTGTGCTCCAGTACTCGTCTGCACATCTGCCTGCTTACCTTCATGGCTACGCAGGTATTGTGGCTTGTCGTGACCAGCTCGACCCTCTCCCCGGCCCCTGTCACCACCGGCCGCCCCGCCGGCCCCGGTCTCCTCGCCCGCTTCTGGGCGCTGACCGAGGTGCGGTGGGCGACGATCGCCACCGGACTGTTCGCCCTCGGCGGTGTGGCCCAACTGCTCGACGGGCCCCCGGCGCTGTGGTGGGCCCTCTACCTCGCGTGTTACGCGGCCGGGGGATGGGAGCCGGCGCTCGCGGGCCTGCGCGCGCTTCGTGAACGGACCCTGGACGTCGACCTGCTGATGATCGTGGCGGCGATTGGGGCGGCGAGCATCGGGCAGGTGTTCGACGGTGCCCTACTGATCGTCATCTTCGCCACCTCCGGAGCGTTGGAGGCGGTCGCGACTGCCCGGACCGCCGACTCGGTGCGCGCCCTGCTCGACCTGGCACCCGAGCGGGCCACCCGGCTGCTGCCCGATGGCGAGGAGGAGGTCGTCGACACGGCAGACCTGGCCGTCGACGACGTCATCCGGATCCGGCCGGGGGAGCGGATCGGTGCCGATGCCGTCGTGCTGGACGGCGCCAGTGACGTCGACCAGGCGACGATCACCGGGGAGCCTCTGCCGGTGGCCAAGACCGCCGGAGACGAGGTGTTCGCCGGCACCCTGAACGGAACCGGCGCCCTCGTCGCCAAGGTGCACCGGCCGGCCGGCGAGTCGGTGATCGCCCGCATCGTCGCGCTGGTCGAGGAGGCCTCCGCCACCAAGGCGAAGACCCAGCTGTTCATCGAGAAGGTCGAACAGCGCTACTCCGTCGCCGTGGTCATGGCGACCCTTGCCCTGTTCGGCGTCCCGCTCGCCGTCGGCGCCGAACTGCAGCCCACCCTGCTGCGCGCCATGACCTTCATGATCGTCGCCTCTCCCTGCGCGGTGGTGCTGGCGACCATGCCACCCCTGCTGTCCGCCATCGCCGTCGCCGGCCGCAACGGTGTGCTCGTCAAGTCCGCCGTGGTCATGGAACGACTCGCCGACACCAGCCTGGTGGCGTTCGACAAGACGGGAACCCTCACCACTGGAACCCCACGCCTCGCCGGCATTCACACCACCGGTGGCATCGACGCCATCGAACTGCTCCGGCTGGCCGCGGGGGCCGAGAACCCGAGCGAGCATCCCTTGGCGGTGGCCGTCGTCACCGCCGCCCGGGAACATGGACTGCTCGTCCCGCCTGCCGGTGACTTCGACTCCACCCCGGGCCGCGGCGTCTCGGCCGTCGTCGACGGCAAGCGCGTGGCAGTCGGCCGGCCCAACCTGCTCGACGAACGACTCGAACCCGACACCGACACCGACGAGATCCGACGCGCTGTCACCGACGTCCAGGCCGCCGGCCGCACCGCCGTCGTCGTTACCGTCGACGGACGGCCGCAGGGCGTGCTCGTCCTCGCCGACCACATCCGGCCGCAGGCCGCCGCCACCGTCGAATCCCTCACCGCCCTCACCGGCGCCACACCCGTCCTGCTCACCGGCGACAACCCCGGCGCGGCCCGACACCTCGCGGCCGAAGCCGGGATCACCGACACCCACGCCGGCCTTCTGCCCGCCGACAAGGTCGACCGGGTCCGCGACATCCAGACCCAGGGACAACGGGTCCTCCTCGTCGGCGACGGTGTGAACGACGCCCCCGCCCTGGCAACGGCAGACCTGGGCGTGGCGATGGGCCGCCGGGGATCAGACCTCGCCCTCCAAACCGCTGACGCCGTGCTCGTCCGCGACGACCTGAGCATGCTGCCCGCCGTCATCGACCTGTCCCGGCGAGCCCGCCGAGTGGTCAAGGCGAACCTCCTGATCGCCGCGGCGTTCATCGTCGTCCTCGTAACCTGGGACCTCATAGGCAACCTGCCCCTGCCCCTGGGCGTCGCAGGCCACGAAGGCTCCACCGTCATCGTCGGCCTCAACGGCCTCCGGCTCCTACGCCAATCGGCCTGGCGGCGGACGGCGTGAGCCCAGCGGCGGTTCGGACGGTATCCGCGCTTCCCGGCGCCGCCGTCTGCACCAGCCGGACCTTTGGCGGGATCAAACCGGCCGTGACCAGAGCGGACGCCATGGCTGGCGGCCTTCGCCACTGGCGCTCAGCGGGCCTTCCTGGTCGCCCGCTTGCGGGGCGGCGTCAACAGCTCGGCGATCGCCGCGATCGCGGACGGCACCAGGCGGTAGTACGCCCAGACGCCCCGCTTCTCGCGCTCGAGCAGGCCGGCCTCGGTGAGGATCCGTAGGTGGTGACTGACGGTCGGCTGGGAGAGGCCGAGCGGCGCGGTGAGGTCACTGACGGACGCCTCGCCCTCGGGAGCGGACTGGATCAGACTGAGCAGTCGCAGCCGCGCTGGGTCGGCGAATGCCTTCAGCACTCCCGCGAGCCGCTCGGCATCGCCACGTTTGATCGGCTCGCCAGCAAGCGGCGAGACACCAGGGGCAGCTGTTTTCGGGGTTCCCACGTCATGCATCGTTGCACCAACACCATCAATAGGCTGGCCGAATCCAGGACCAGGCCACCGGCGATCCGCGGGAAGGGTCCCGGTACCGGCCGCGTCCGTGGCCGGACGGGGTGTTGGCAGCGCGATCCTCAGGTAGCCGTAGGAACGACGAGGCCGGTGAGGTGACCGGTCACCGGCGTGCCGGGGCAGCCCGGCCGGTGGCCACCGGGTCGCCGGCCCGCAGCAGGGGCCGTAGCCGGGTGCGGTCCAGCCGGTCCAGGGCGACGTCGATCGGGCGGTGGGTGAGCAGGTAGCCGAGCAGGGCCACTGTGGCGCCGACCGCGAAGCCGGCCAGCACGTCGGCCGGATAGTGCGCCCCGATGTAGATCCGGGCGAAGCCCATCACCGCGGCGGCGGCCGCGGCCAGCAGGCCGAGTCGCCAGCTCACCAGGACCAGGCCGGCCGCGACGGCCCCGGCCACCAGGGCGCCGACACGTGGAGTGCCGCAGCCTCAGATCATGCGTCGTAGCGCGGTCTCCACGGCATCGATCAGCGGATCACCTTCGGTCCGCGGGTGCCGTGCGAGACCGAGCTCGACATCCGGCAGGGTGGGCAGGCCGTCCGCGTCGTGGCAGGCCATGGCCGGTTCGAGGTTCGCGGGCATGAGCGCCGCGACGCCGAGCCCGGCCCGTACCGCGGCGAGCACACCGACCAGGCTGTTGCTCTCGAACGCCACCCGCCAGCGCCGGTCGGCGCGGTCCAGCGTTTCCAGTACGGACGTGCGCCAGGAGCACGTGCCCGAGAACAGCACCACGGGCAATGGATCGGCGGCCACGTCCACGCCGTGGCCGATCGCCCAGACCAACGGGCGGCGTACCGTCCAGCGCGGCGGCCCGGGGAGGTCCGGCACCTCGTCGAGCACGAGTTGGACGCGGCCCGCGTCGTAGGCCTCCCGGATCGCGGTGTCGGACAGGCTGAGCACCTCCAGCGTCGCGCCGGGGTGCAGCCGGGCGAGATCCGCGAGGGCCTGCGGAAGCTGGGACGCGGCGAGGTCTTCGAGCAGTCCGATGCCGCAGCGGCCGGTGAGCGCGCGCCCGGTCTCGGTGAGTGCCTGCGCGGAGAGCGAGAGTATGCGTTCGGCGTACGGCAGGAGCTCCGCACCCGCCCGGGTCGGCGAGACGCCGGACGGCGACCGGTAGAGCAGCGGACGACCGACAACGCTCTCGAGCCCGCGCAACTGCTGGCTGAGCGCGGGCTGGGTTTGTCCGAGCGTGGTGGCGGCGCGGCTGATGCTCCCCGCCCGTACGGCGGTCACGAACGTTCGCAGCAACGCGGTCTCCAGATCCCTGGCCATAAGGATTCATTATGCGCGCTCCAACAATTTCAGCGGTTCCTATGGCCCTGCCGAGGATCTAGCGTCATGCGGTGACGAGATACCGAGAAGTGCTCGCCCTGCCAGGAATGGCGGCGCTGCTGGGCGTTTCGCTGCTCGCCCGTGCCGCGATCACCGCTGACGTGATGGCGCTGACGATGCATGTCGTACTCGGCCTGGGCATGAGTTACGCGGCAGCGGGCGGTGTGGCGGCGGCTCTGACCGCCGGGGTGGCGCTGGGCGGGCCGCTGCTCGGCCGCATGATCGACCAGCGGGGCCTGCGTAGCGTGCTGCTGGCCACTGTCGTACTGCAGGTCGTGTTCTGGCTGAGCGTGCCGATGCTGCCGTACGGGGTTCTGCTGGGCGCCGCCTTCGTGGCGGGCCTGCTGATGGTGCCGGCCCAGGCGGTGACCAGGCAGGCGATCGCCGCGATGACGACGGAGGGACACCGCCGGGCCGCGTTCGCGCTGGAATCGGTGCAGGGCGAGTTGTCGTACATCGTGGGCCCGGCGGTGGTGATCCTGGGTGCGGCGAAGACGTCACCCGCTGTGGTGGCGTGGGGGGTCGGCGCCGCCATCGCGGCCGGCGGAGCCGGGATCGCCCTGCTCAACCCGCCCCTGCGTGCCGACGGCGAGGCGGATGCTGGCGCGACCGGGCGGCCCCCACGCCGGGAGTGGCTGGGCGCCGGCATTGTTGCCGTCCTGACGATGGCGTTCGGCGCCACGACGCTGCTCAGTGGCGTGGACCTCGCCATCGTCGCCACGCTTCAAGAAGCAGGTCAGGTGTCCTGGGCCGCGGTGGTCGTAGCCGTCTTCGGCGTCGCCTCCGTCGCCGGCGGGCTGATCTACGGCGCGCTGTCCCGGCCGCTGCCCACGTGGTTGCTGCTCGGCTTGCTCGGGCTCGTGACGATTCCCGCCGGGCTTGCCCACGACTGGCCCTGGTTGTGCGCGGCCGTTGTCGGCGCCGGGCTTCTCACCGCGCCGACCCTTTCCACGGTGGCCGACGCGGTGAGCCGGCTGGCGCCGGCCAGCGTGCGGGGTGAGGCCACAGGTCTGCAATCCTCGGCGCAGAGCGCGGGTTTCGCGCTCGGATCCCCGATCGCCGGGGTGGCGATCGACGCCTCCATGCCAGGGGGTGGCTTCGCGGCGGCCGGGCTGGCCGGCCTCGCCGCCGCGCTGACTGGAGGCCTGCTGTCCCGCCGTTCGCCGCGAAGGCGGTCTCGGCTCAGCGATCCCGGCCGCGCCGGGGCGCCGGGCCGTGAGCCGCGCCGGGCCGACGCCCGGCCCGGGACATGAGGTACGCGCCCGGATCGTGCGCACGGGGGCACGGTCTGGACGAGACGGATTTCCGCCGGCCCTCCGGCGGGTCGTCCGGCGCGGACAGCGCCAGGGCCCGGCACCGCCGACCGGTCAGCCACGTTGCTGGCACGGTACGCAGAAGCGGGCCGAGGGCAGGATCTCCAGCCGGGCCCTCGGGATGTCCTGGCCGCAGCGCTCGCAGACGCCGTAGGTGCCCTCGGACATGCGCCTCAGCGCCTGGGCGGTGTCGGCAATGCCTTGCTGGGCCACCTCGATCAGCCGGCGCAGGGTGTCCGGGTCGTGGCCGCCGTGGTCGCGCTGCCGGGAGAGCAGCGTCAGCTCCGTGAGCTGGTCGGTGTGCTCTCTGAACTGGCGTTCCAGCAGCTCGCGCAGCGTCTCGGTGCGGTCGTCCAGGGTGTGCGTCATGGTCGTTGGTCCTCTCGGGCAGAAGGTCGAGTTCAGTCGCTCGCGGGGTGTCGGGTCGCCGCGACGGCGGCCATACCGGCGCCGGTCAGCGCGGCGGTGCGCGGTGAGGCGGCGCGGTGCACGGTCGCGCCCAGCGTGGCGACCAGCCGGGCGGTCAGGTCGGGTCGGGTAGCCCCGTCCCCGACCACGATCACGCCCCGGGCCAGGGAGGCGCGGACCAGCGGCCGCACCGCCGGCTCCTGTCGCAACTCGCGGACGAGCCTCGTCGTGGTGTCGGCGAGCATGGCGGCGGTCACCGCGTGGTTCAGGTCACGGGTGCCGACCTCGGCGCGCCGGGCGGCGACCACCTGACCGTCCTCCAGCAGGGCCACCTCGGTGAGTTGGGCGCCGATGTCGGCGAGCAGCAGGGTGCCGGCGGCAGCGCCGGCACCGATGGCGCCCGCCCGTACGCTGTCGACGAACAGCAGTCGGGACGGCGCGAGTACGGCGTTGAGCACGCGGCGCGTCGCTTCCTGGTCGGCCGGAGTGGCGAGTACCGGACGGCAGGCGACGACGAGCGCCCCCATCGGCACCGGGGTGCGGTGGTCCCGCAGTAGCCGCCGCAGCTCGGTGGCGCAGGCCGGGCCGTCGACGATCCGCCCGCGCCGCACGACCGGTGTCCGCAGGCCCTGGCCGACCGGGACGCTCAGTACTCCGCCGGGTCCCAGCCAGATCCGGAGCTGGGCGCTGCCGAGGTCCACGGCGATCGGCTCGGGGCGGACGGGCACCACCGGGCGAGTGGTGTGGGACCGGCCGACCAGCATGCCGGTGCGGGCCGGAGGGTGAAGGGAAGTGACGTTGCCGGACATACCGACCTCTTCTACGTAGCGATGCACAGCCGTCCGGTGGACGGGGCGGGATGGTGGGCGGGTGGCCAGGCCGTGGTGGGCGACCGTCAGGCCGCTGCGCGCGACGGCGTCAGCTTGCCGGGCCCAAGGGCGTCGGCAGTCCGCCGGCGGCGGGGGGACGCGGCCGGCCCCGGACCGGGCCACCGCTGGCCGGACCGGGAACCCGGGCCGGTCCAAGCCGCCACAGCGGCGGACAACCGGCGGACACGGGCGGCGTAGCCACCGGCGTGCGGGTCATCATCACCGCCTCCTCGCTGTTCGGGTACCGCGTCGGACCTCCAGCGTCGCCCGGAAGCAGAGGGTTGGCATTGCACGTGACCGACCAATAAAAGCCCGCTTGATTGCCGGCCGCCGGCGAACGCCATCGCTTCGCGTCCGGCTGTCGTCACCGCTCGTGGCGGTCCGCGATCCGGGCCGGCTTCCCGGCGACGTCCCTGTGTCGGGCCTCGGAGCGGTCTTCGGATGACGCTATGGTGGCCGCATGCGTAACCGACAGCACCCCATCGGCGTCGAGCGGCCCCTCGCGCTGTCGATGCGGGCCGTGCTGGCGGTTGTCGTCGCGGCGGTTCGCGCCGGCTGCGCGCTCGGCGTGTGCATCGTGGTCCGGCTGAACCGCGCCATTGCGGGCTGCGTTCCCGCCTGGTCGGCCGATCGGGCGCCGCCGGAGGGCGGGACAGCCGCTCGACCGTCCATCGCGTTGCCGTAGCGCCGACCCGCTCCCGGCCGGCCCTGGGCAGCCGTCCCGCAAGGAGCTCTCGCTGTGAACATCGAACGCACGACGCTGCCCGGCATCGGAGTACGACACACCTTCACGACCGGACAGGGCCGCCGGATCGGCATCGTGGAGTACCAGGTGGGCGACCGCCGAGACGTCGTCCACGACGACCCCGACGATCCCGACAGCATGATCAGCATCACCCTCACCCGTACCGAGGCCAACGCGTTGGCCGCCCTGCTCGGCTTCCCGGAACTGGTCGCCGCCCCGGCCTGACCCGCTACGCCGGCAGCGGCCGACGCGGCCAGTCCAGGGCCCGCGCCCCGAGTACGGCGGCGTGCAGGGTGAACCTGTCCCGCGGATCGGCGGGGTCGTAGCCGCTCAGCGCCCGGACCCGGTCCAGCCGATAGGTGACGGTGCGGACGGACACGTGCAGGCGGCGGGCCGCCTCGGTGGCGACCTCGCCGCAGGCGAAGTACTCGATCAGGGTGTCCAGCAGCGGCTCGGCGCCGCCCCGGGCCTGGCTCAGCGGTGTCAGCACCGCCCGCACGAGGTCCACCATCGCCGCCTGATCCCGCAGCAGGACGCGGTAGATGAGCAGGTCGTGAGCGTCGATCACCGGTGTGTCGGCGTGCAGTCGCCGCGCCGTCGTCAGCGCCTCGCGGGCCTCCTCATAGGAGCGGGCGATACCGTACAGCCCCGGGTGGGGGCGACCCACCGCCACCTGCCACGGCCGGCCCCGCACCAGACGGTCCAACTCGCCGTGCATCATCCGCCCCAGATCCGCCACCGACCCGCCGTCGCCCCCGGCCCGGTCGGGCGTCACCGTATCCGCCGGGGCGATCACCACGAGCAACCCCTCCTTCGTGGCCACCAGCACGTCCCGGTCACCCAACCGGTCGAAGATGACCCGCTCCAGGGCGCTGATCGCCGCCTCGGTGTCCGGCAGCCGATGACCCGGTGCGGCGAGCGCGACCTGGTGCACCCGGGCCAGATCCAGCCCGAACGGCTCGGCCCGCTCCACCAACCCGCCGAGATCGGAGTCCCCACGCAGCAGGTCGTCGACGAGTTCCCGGCGCAGGGTCTCCTCCCGGCGAACCAGTTCCCGCCGGGCCGCCGCATAGCCCTCGGCGAGAGTGGCCACGGCGCTGTCGACCACGTGGAGCACGGCGTCCGCCGCAGCGCGTACCGCCTCACTGTCGGTGGAACGGGCCAGGTGCGGCAGGTGCCGCCAGAGCCGCCGTGCCGCGGACAGGTAGAGGCGGACGGCCCGGCCCGCCGACACGCCCTGCTCGGCGGCGCGTCGGCCGAGCGCCCCCACCGCGTCGAGTTCGCCGCGGCGCGGCCGGCGGCCGGTCACCGCCGCGTCCGTCAACAGCCGTAGATAGTCGCCGAGCAACTCCACCGGCACGCCGCCGGCGTCGGCGCTGGCCTCGCGGGCCACCTCGGTCAGCCACCCGTCATCGCCGCGGGCCCCGGCCGGAGCCGGTCGGCGGGCGCTCTCGGTCATCGCGGTCTCCCCGGGCGGGGCCGGCACCGAACACCGACCCGATTCGTCCAGCCTATGGGCGCAGGCACGACGCCCGACGGGAGCGAGAGCCCGGTCAGCTCGTGCTGCCCTCGGCGACCGTGTTCCGTGCCTCCGTGTCCGTTTCCTGAGAGGCGGCCCAGGAGGCGAGCAGGCGCAGGGCGTCCTCGCAGGGGGAGCCGGGCTCGGCGGTGTAGATGGTGAGGGTGAGGCCGGGTTCGGCGGCCATCTCCAGCCCTTCGTAGGCGAGGGTGAGGTCGCCGACAACGTGGTGGTGGAAGTTCTTGGCGCCGGTGTCGTGGTGCCGGACGTCGTGGGCTCCCCAGCGCCTGCGGAACTCGTCGCTACGGGTGGAGAGTTCGCCCACGAGGTCGTGCAGGTCCTTGTCGTGGGGGTCGCGGCCGGCCTGGGTACGCAGGATCGCGACGCACACGTCGGCGGCCTGCTCCCAGTCGGGGTAGAAGCGGTGCGCCCTGCCGTCGAGGAAGGTGAACCGGGCGATGTTGGCGCCGTGGTGCGGCTGGGCGTACACCTCGGCGTAGAAGGCTCGGGCGAGCTGGTTGGCGGCGAGCAGGTCCAGGCGGCCGTTGCGGACGAACGCGGGGCCGGCGGTGACCGCGTCGAGGTCCATTGCAGGCTGGGGCGTACCGACCACTGCCGGGCGGTGCGGCGGCTGGGGCGCATGAGGGCGCTGGTGCCGTCGGCGGCTCGGGCGAGGTCGAGCAGGTGTGCCCGCTCGGCGTCGTCGAGCTGCAGAGCGCGGGCGATGGCGTTCAGGACGGAGGGGGAGACGCCGGCGAGGGCATCGCGTTCGAGTTTCGAGTAGTACTCGATGCTGACGCCGGCCAGTGTCGCGACCTCGCTGCGGCGCAGCCCGGGACCCCGCCGGTTGGGGCCGGTGGCGGTCACACGGCTGCACCCGGGCCGGGCAGCGGGTCGACGTCGTTCGCGTGCATCGGCTCCCCGCAGTGGGCGCAGCGCAGGTCGACGCCGCTGACCTCGCCGCACGCGTGGTGGCGGTAGAGCACGGGCGGGCCCGCCTCGCCGGCGAGCCACTTGTCTCCCCAGCTGGTCATGACCATGAGCAGGTCGACCAGTTCGGCGCCCTTCTGCGTCAGGACGTACTCGTAGCGCGGTCGCTGGTCGTAGGGACGGCGCTCGAGCACGCCCTGGTCGACGAGGTGGTTCAGCCGCTCGGTCAGGACCTTGCGCGAGATCCCGAGGTCGCCCTGGAGCTGCTCGAACCGGGTGAGCCCGACCCATACGTCCCGCAGGATCAGCGGCGACCAGGGCTCCCCGATGACGTCGAGCGTACGCGCGATCGAGCACGCCATTTTGCTGAAGTCCGTGCGCTGCATGGAACCAGTCTAGCAATCAGGGTTCCCTCAAGGAACTGAGGCTGTTATGGTCAGAGTCTCTTGAAGGAACTCCAGGAGGGATCACGGACTTGAGCAAGGTCTTCAGCGCCCACGCCGTCTCGGTCGACGGCTACATCACGGGCCGCGAGCCCGGCGCCGGGCGTGGGCTCGGCGACGCGACGATGCTCTTCGACTGGTACTTCGACGGCGACACGCCCAGCCAGGTGTTCGACGGGTTCCGGCTGAGCGAACCCAGCGCCCGGGTCTTCGACGCCCTCGCCGGGCGCGTGGGCGCGGTCGTGGCGGGCCGCAACACGTACGAGGACTCCGACCATTTCGGCGGCGGCAGCCCCCATCCGACGGCCCGGCTCTTCGTCCTCAGCCACCGGCCGGCACCGGAGATGACCGAGCGGCAGACCCTCGTCACCACCGGCATCGCGGACGCGATCGCCGCGGCCCGCCAGGCCGCCGGCGACAAGGACGTCGGCCTCATGGGCGGCGGCGTCGTGACCGAGGCGTTGACGGCGGGGCTCGTCGACGAGGTGATCCTCCACCAGGTGCCGGTCCTGCTCGGCGGCGGCCGGCCCTTCTTCCAGGCTCTCCCCGAGCACGTCCGCCTCCGCCTCGTCGACGCCGTCGCGGCACCCGGCGTCACCCACCTCCACTACGCGGTCGAGCGATGACCCCGGTCGCCGACACAGCCACGTCCCCCGCCGAGAACCACCGCCACAAGCCCACCGCGAACCCACGCCAGGAGATGATCACGATGCTCGACCCCGATGTGCGCCGCGTGCTCGACGGCACCTCCATCGCCCACCTCGCCAGCGTCCTGCCCGACGGCGCACCCCACTGCACCCCCGTCTGGATCGGCACGCACGGCGACCACGTCGTGATCTACACCGGACCGGGCACCCGCAAGGCCCGCAACCTGCGCCGCGACCCGCGGGTCGCGCTCTCCCTGACACCGGCCGACGACCCGTTCCAGCCGGTCGTCGTACGCGGCCGCGTCATCGAGTGGCTCGAAGGCGACGTGGCCTGGACGATCGTCGACCAGCTGGCCACCAAGTACACCGGCCAGCCGTACCCGCGAGGCGACGAGCGCGTCGTGGCGGTCATCGAACCCGAGCGGCAGCAGATGGGCGTCGCCTGAACGGCAGCGGCACGGGCCGCGATTCGACTATGCGACGCCGGGTCAGCCGACCTGGTTGTTGTCCTTCAGCGCACCCCACCCGTGCCAGCGGTCGATCTCGATCAGAGCGCTGACCCGCCGGCGATCGCGCCGTGGATAGGCCCTCCCCGTGTATTGCTGGGCGAGCCGGTCGATGTCGGCCAGGTCCTCGTCGTCGCGGAGTTCGACGACGCGCCCGACGATTGTGACGTGGGTGTACCAGGCCTGCTCGTCCAGCACCGTCAGGGTGACCCGGGGGTCGTTGCGGAGATGGTCCAGCCGGCGGCGGTCCTCGTCCATGTTCACCATGATCCGGCCGTCGTCCCACAGGTACCAGGTGGCCGCGGAGACCGGCTGACCGTCGGGCCGGAGGGTGGCGATGACGGCGGGGTTCGCCTTCCGCAGCATGGTGATCGCAGGTTCCGGCAGCGGCGGTCTCGACATTGTTCTCCTCGCGGCAGCGTGACCTTCGCAATGTACGCAACCGCCGGGCCGATCGGGCCGGCTACGGTTTGGCCGCCGCGCGCGCCGCCCCCCGTCGCCAAGGGGCCGCCAGGAGCAGGACGGCCAGGGCGCCTGCGACACCCGAGCCGGAGATGATCACCCACGGCAACGACCGCGCGGCCCGGGCCTGCCCGTGCTGCTCGGCCCTGAGTTGGGCAAGGGGACGGTCGTGCTTCCTGTCGTCCGGGGCCACCAGGCGACCGACCGACGCGTCGGGGGAGAGCGCGAAACCCCAGTTCAGCAGCGCCGCGGCCTCGCCCAGGCTGCCCAGCGGGGCGGTCTCCGCGCCGAGCAGGGTCACGGCGAGCCGCCGGCCGTCGCGCTCGGCCACCCCCACGTACGTCTGCCGTGCCAGATCGGTGAAGCCCGTCTTTCCGCCGAGCGTCCCCGGGTAGTGGTCCAGCAGAGTGTTGTCGTGGGTGATGGAAAAGCCCGGCCGTCCCGGCTCTGCCGGTATCTCCGCCACTCGGGTGGCGATGTACCGCCGGAAGTCCGCGCGGGCGTAGGCGGCGCGGGCGATCAGCGCCAGGTCGTACGCGCTGGTGTACTGTCCCGGACCGTCCAGGCCGGACGGTGTCGCCGCGTGGGTCTGGTTGGCGCCCAGGCGGTGCGCCTCGTCGTTCATCGCCTGCACGCCGCCCTGCCGGCCGGCGGCGCCGCCCCCGACGCGGGCCAGCACGTTGGCGGCGTCGTTTCCCGATTTGAGGAGTAGCCCCAGCCAGAGGCTCTCGATCGAGTAGCGGCCGCCGGGCACCAGCCCCATCACCGAACTGGCAGGGTCGAGATCCTGCAGGTCCGCCGGCGTCACCTCGACCACCTGGGTCGGGTCGAGGTGGGGCATCAGGGCCGCGGCGAGCAGCATCTTCTGCACGCTGGCCGGCGTCCGGTGTTCGTGCGGGCCGCAGCCACCCAGCACCGCGCCACTGTCGAGGTCGGCCACGACCCACGAGGTGGCGGTCACCGCCGGGGCCATCGGCGCACCGGCTGGGACGGACAGTCCCGCCGTCGCCAGCGACTCACCTCCGACGGCCAGGTCGGCGGGACCGACCGGTGGCGGCGACGGTGCGGCGGGCGGGGGCACCGGCGGCTTCACGGCCGGGCAGGGCACGTACGGCGCGGCCGCCCGCGCCGGTGACGTGGACACCACGGCGGGCGCGGCGAGGAAGGCGCTGAGCGCCACCGCGACAATGCGAATGATGGTCACGTCAATGCACGGTAATCGCCAACCAGGCGGGCACGGCCGAGTTGCAGAAACTGGTCCCGCGAGGGCGAGAATTCCGGCCTCGGCCCCGGGGCACTCCTTCGGCCGCCTTGTGCCGTTGCGCGAGGCTCCGGCCGTATGACGATCGGCGCTGGTGACGGTGAATCGGCACAGTCGGGATGTCCTCCGGCCTCCACCGGAACCGCGCGGCGAGGTCAGGAAGGGATGGGCGGGCAGTCGGCCGTTCATTTCGTGGAAATGGTGGCGAACAGATATCGCCAGGTCGTGTCATCAGGCGAACAGTGGAAAGGTTTTCGTTCTGGCTGACACGCGGCGAATGATGACAGACGAGGTGACGTTCTGCTGGATCCGCCGAACAAACAGCGCAGCTCGTGAACATGACCACCGAGCGTGCTCGGGGCGGGTGTCGCGCCGAGGTAGGCCGACGCGGCGCCGAAGGAGCCAGTGATCTTGCCGGCCGTCCATTGTGGGATCATGGAGACTCATGCGCGCGGTCTCCGCGCCAGAGCTTTTGGAGGAATGTGTGAGCGGATCAGCGCGACGGCTGGCCACTGCGATTCTCGCCGCGACCGTTGCCACGGTGACACTCGCTTCGCCCGCGCAGGCAGCGACGAATCCGTTCACGGCGGCACAGGCGTGCAACAACGACTTCGGTGGCTCGTGGGCCTACGCCAGTGACGGCCACCGGTCGATCTACTCGTCGGACGGCACCAAGGTGGGCGACGTCTACCTGATGTACAACAGCGCGAGCGGATACAACTGTGTCGCCACCCTCAAGCGGGTCGCGGTCGGCTCGACGACCGGGGTTTCCGCGGAGATCCGGGTGGAGGGCGGTTCCTGGGTCGACGACTCCGGCAGCTTCAAGTACTACGCCGCGATCCAGCGCTCCGCCGTCGACAAGTGTGTGATGTACCGCGGTGAGGTCCTGTACGGCACCAGCTGGCAGAGCGCCGGCCGGTCCAGCTGGGGCAACTGCGGCTGAGCCTTTGTGGCGGTGAGGTCTCCGGTGGACGGTTCAGCGACCGGAACAGTTGGAACTCGTTCGGCTGCAACATCAACGAGTCACTGATCCGGCAGTCCGCCGACGCCATCGTCGCCAGCGGAATGCGCGATGCCGGCTACCAGTACGTCGTGGTCGACGACTGCTGGTTCAACCCGAACCGCGACGCAGCCGGCAATCTGCAGGGCGACCCCGGTCGATTCCCCAGCGGCATGAAGGCGCTCGGCGACTACCTGCACGGCAAGGGCCTGAAGTTCGGCCTCTACCAGGTGCCGGTGGACCGGACCTGCGCGCAGTACTTCGGTTCGTATCCAGGTGCCACCGGCAGCCAGGGGCACGAGGCGCAGGACGCCCGGCAGTTCGCCGCCTGGGGCGTGGACTTCCTCAAGTACGACTGGTGCTCGCCCAACGGCACCATCGACCAGCAGGTGGCGACCTTCGCCAGGATGCGGGACGCCCTCGCGGTGACCGGCCGGCCCATCGTCTACAGCATCAACCCGAACAGCATCCACGCCAAGACCGGCCCGCAGCGCAACTGGGGCGACGTGGCGAACATGTGGCGGACCACCGAGGACATCACCAACGCCTGGGACACCGGCCAGACCAACGGCTACCCGATGGGCATCCAGAACATCATCAACGTCACCGTGCCCCTGGCCGGGTACGCGCGGCCCGGCGCCTTCAACGACCCGGACATGATGGAGGTCGGCCGGGGCGGCATGACCGACACCGAGATGCGCAGCCACTTCGCGATGTGGGCGGTGCTCGCGGCGCCGCTGATCGCCGGCAACGACGTCCGTTCCATGTCGTCGGCCACCCAGAGCATCCTGACCAACCGGAACCTGATCGCGATCAACCAGGACAGCCTCGGCCTGCAGGCCACCCAGGTCTCCTTCGACGGCACCCGACGCGTGCTGGCCAAGACGCTGGCCAACGGTGACGTCGCGGTCGCGCTGTTCAACCAGGGCAGCGCCACCACGACGATCTCGACCACCGCTGCCGCCGTCGGCAAGACCGGCACGAGCTTCACCCTGCTCGACGCCTGGACCAACGCCACCAGCACCACCGGTGGCGCCATCTCCGCCAGCGTCCCCGCACACGGCACGGTGGTCTACGGGGTCAGCGGCGGGGGCACCACCCCGCCGCCGGCCACCAGCGGCGCACTGGTCGGGGCGGCCTCCGGTCGCTGCCTGGACGTTCCCAGAGCAACACCGCCAACGGCACCCAGCCGGTGATCTGGGACTGCAACGGCGGCGGCAACCAGCGCTGGAGCCGGAACGCCGACGGCACCATCCGGGCCCAGCAGTCCGGCCTCTGCCTCGACGTCAACGGCGCGGCCACCGGCAACGGCACCACCGTCATCCTCTGGACCTGCACCGCCGCGGCGAACCAGCGGTGGACCATCCGGTAGGGGCTTTCCCGGCCCGGCCCGCCGCGGCCGGGCCGGGCCGATTCGGCGTCGGGTCGACGTCCGCTGACCGTTCCCGTCCGTCGGTTGCTCAGGCCGAGGGCGAGGCGCTGCGGAAGGTGCGACGGTAGACGTCCGGGGGTACGCCGACGGTGCGGTTGAAGTGCCGGCGCAGCGTCGTGGCGGTTCCCATGCCGGCCAGGTGGGCGATGGCGTCGATGCTGTCGTCGGTGTTCTCCAGCAGCTCCTGGGCCCGGCGGATCCGCTGCGAAGAGAGCCACTGCAGCGGGGTGGTGCCGGCTACCGACTTGAAGTGGCGGGCCAGGTTGCGCGAGCTCATGTTCGCCTGGCGAGCCAGGTCCTCCACGGTCAGCGGGCGGTCCAGCCGTTCCAGCGCCCAGGGAACCAGGTTGCCGAGGGGATGGTCGTCACGGGCGGGCACCGGGGTGGTGACGAACTGGGCCTGGCCGCCGGCGCGATGCGGGGGCACGACCAGGCGCCGGGCGACGGCGTTGGCGACCGTCGAGCCGTAATCGCGGCGGATCAGGTGCAGGCACAGGTCGATCGCGGCGGCCTTGCCGGCGGAGGCGAGCACGTTGCCGTTGTCGACGTAGAGCACGTCCGGGTCGACCCGCACCCGGGGGTAGCGGGCGGCCAGCGCTTCGGTGTGGGCCCAGTGCGTGGTGGCGCGCAGCCCGTCCAGCACCCCGGCGGCGGCCAGCACGAACGCGCCGGTGCACAGCGAGACCATCCGTGCGCCCGCCTCGTGGGCCGCGCGGACGGCGTCGAGCAGGTCGGGTGGCAGGTCCGCGTCGATGTCCTCCACCGCGGGGATGATCACCGTGTCGGCGCGGGCGAGCCGGTCCAACCCGTCGTCGGGTTCCATCCGGAACCTGCCGACCCGGACCGGGCCCGGGCCGCAGACCACGAGGTCGTACCACGGGTCGGCCAGGCCGGAGGGGTCGCGGACGAAGACCTCGCAGGCCATGGCGAGCTCGAAGTGCAGCATCGCGTCGGTGGCGGCGAGCGCGACAGTGGCCATGTCCGAAATTGTACGGGGCATGGCGTTCCAGACACTGTCCGGGGCCGGCCGCTGCTGGGAGGCTCTTCCCAGTCGATCTTTCGAGGGAGGAACCGCGGATGGATTCGGGTCAGACGGTGGCGGTGTTCGGCGCGTACGGACACACCGGGCGGTTCGTGGTGACGGAATTGCGCGAGTGCGGGTTCGTCCCGCTTCTCGTCGGTCGTGACGCGGGCCGGCTCCAGGCGCTGGCGGCGTCGCATCCGGGGCTCGAACACCGGGTGGCGTCGGTCGACGACCCGGCCTCGCTCGACCGGGCCCTGACGGGTGCGGCCGCGGTCGTCAACTGCGCCGGACCGTTCGCCTCGACCGCGGCCCCCGTGATCGAGGCCGCGCTCCGCACGGGGATCCCGTACGTGGACGTGGCGGCCGAGATCGAGGCCAACCTCGACACGTTCGCGCACTTCACCGACCGCGCCCGGACCGCGGGCCTCGCGGTGGTCCCGGCGATGGCCTTCTTCGGCGGACTCGGCGACCTGCTGGTCACGACGGCGATGGGCGATTGGACGGCCGCCGACGAGGCGCACGTCGCGTACGGACTGAGCAGTTGGCACCCCACTGCCGGGACCCTCGCCTCCGGCACGGTCTCCCGGGAGCGGCGCGCCGGCCGACGGGTCCGCTACACCGGTGGCCGGCTGGAGTATCACGTCGACGAGAGCGCCCTGCCGACCCTGGAATGGGACTTCCCCGCTCCGCTGGGCCGCCGGACCGTCCTCGACGGGTTCACGATGGCCGACGTCGTGACCGTGCCCAGCCACCTGTCCATCCCCGAGGTGCGCACCTACATGACCACCGACGCGGCCCAGGACCTGGCCGGTCCGGACACCCCCGCGCCGGCCCCGGTCGACGAGCTCGGCCGGTCCGCACAGACGTTCACCGTCGACGTCATCGTGCGCTCGGGCGACACGCGACGACGCGTCGTCGCCCACGGCCAGGACATCTACGCCATCAGCGCACCGCTGGCGGTCGAGGCGGTCCGGCGCATCCTCAGCGGTCGGACGAGGACGTGCGGCGTCGCCTCCGCCGGCCAGATCTTCGACGCGCCCGACTTCCTCCGCGCGCTGTCCGCCTACCTCTCGCTCGAACCCTGCCACGAGTCCCGCGCGCCGCAGTTCGCCTGATCGCCCCGCCACCGGCGGGACAACCCCGGTGGTACGGCGTCCCGAGCGCGCGCAACCCGGGTAGTAGGCCCATCGGCAACTCCGGCATGACGACCCGGGACCACTCCGGTACATACGCTGCCGCAGGTACTCGTCATGCCAGCGAAGGGGATCCCCGATGAACGTCCGTCACCTGCTCACCGTCGCCACCGCCGTCCCGCTCGGGGCGTTCGGGCTCGCCGCACCGGCGGCCGCGCACGTCTCGGCCCAGCCGATCGCCGCCAGTGCCTACACGATGAGCGCCGGGCGACTCGGCGCCAGCCTCGCCGCCCTGCTGGGCCTGGCCGGCGTGATCATCGGCGGGCTGGCGCTGGCCCGCCCCACCAGTCGTGTCGGCACCGCGTCCGGGCGGCTCGGCGCCACCGGGGCCCTTGCGGCGGGGCTGATCGGCATGGCTCTCGGCGGGCTGGTCGCGGCCACCTCCGACGGTGGTGTCGGCACCGGCAACGGGCTGGGCGGCGCGTACGTGGCCCTGGTGGTGGGGCTGATCGCCGTCGTCCTCGGTGGGCTGGCTCTGACGCGCTCCCGCCGCGCCGCCTGAACCGGCCGGCCCGGCCGTGGCGCCGGGACGTCGTGGTCAGGAGCGGGTGAGCCAGCCGGGAACGGCCAGGCCGGACTCGTACGCGAGGATCACCAGCTGGGCCCGGTCCCGGACCTGGGTCTTGGTCATGATCCTGCTGACGTGCGTCTTCGCGGTGGCCGGGCTCAGCACCAGACGCGCCGCGATCTCGTCGTTGGACAGGCCGGCGGCGACGAGCGCCATCACCTCCCGCTCCCGTTCGGTGAGCGCGGTCAGCCGCGGCCCCGGGTCCGGGTGGGTGGCCCGGGCGGTGAACTCCGCGATCAGCCGGCGGGTGATCGCCGGCGCGATCAGCGCGTCACCGCGGGCCACCACCCGCACCCCGTGGATCAGCTCCGCCGGCTCGGTGTCCTTGACCAGGAAGCCGCTCGCGCCGGCCCGCAGCGCGCCGTAGACATAGTCGTCCAGGTCGAACGTGGTCAGGATGATCACGCGGATGGCGGAGTTCGGGGCGATCTCCCGGGTGGCGGCCAGGCCGTCCAGCCCGGGCATCCGGATGTCCATGAGGACGACGTCCGGCCGCAGCTGCCGGGCGAGGCGCACCGCCTCGGCGCCGTCGGCGGCCTCGCCGACGACCTCGATACCGTGCTCACCGTCCAGGATGGACCGGAACCCGGCGCGTACCAGGGTCTGGTCGTCGGCGAGCAGCACCCGGATCACGCCGGGTCTCCCGCCGGCACCGGGCCCGGCCGCAGCGGCAGGCGGGCGCAAACCCGGAAGCCGCCGTCCGGCCCGGAACCCGTGGTCAGCGAACCGCCCAACGCGCGGGCCCGCTCGCCCATGCCGAGGATCCCGTTGCCGGGCGCGCCCGGCCCGCCGGTGCCGTCGTCCTCGACCTCCACCAGCACGTCGTCCCGGTCGGGCCGGACCCGGACCACCGCGGCGGTCGCGGTCGCGTGCCGGGTCACGTTGGTGAGCGCCTCCTGGACGATCCGGTACGCCGCCAGGTCGACCTCCGGCGGCAGCGGCCGGATCTCGGCGACCTCGGTGCGGATCGCCAGCCCGGACCGCCCGGCCGTGGTGACCAGCTCGCCGAGGCGGTTCAGGCCGAGCGCCGGCGCGGTCGGCGCCTCGCCCTCCTGCCGAAGTGCGCCCAGCGTGCCGCGCAGCTCCCGCAACATCTCCTTGCTGGTCTGTTTGATCGCGGTGAGCGCCTGCTCGGACCGGGTGGGGTCCGGGCGGTGCAGCGCGGCGCTGGCCTGCACGTTGATCAGCGAGAGGTGGTGGCCGAGGGCGTCGTGCAGGTCGCGGGCGATCCGCAGCCGCTCCTCGGTGGCCCGGCGCCGGGCCTCCTCCTCCAGCCGCTGTTCCGCGGCGAGCGTCCGGGCCCGCGCCTCGGCCAGGTAGGCCCGGCGGTTGCGGGTCACGCCGACGATGACGGCGGTGAGCCACCCGGCGTGCAGCAGCGTCGCTCCGTTCCCGGTGTTCCCGGTTCTGCCGTAGCTGTCCGCGAGGGCGAAGGCGGCCACCGAGGCGAGACCGAGCCCGATGGCGACGGCGAGGTGCCCCTCGTCGACCACGGTGTAGAGCGCCACGACGAACACCAGCATGATCGGCCCGGGGCGGTGCAGCAGCGCCCCGTACGCGGCGACGGCGGCCAGCGCCACCACGCCCACCGCCACCGGATGGCGGCGACGGAGGTACAGCACGGCGGAGGAGGCCAGCACGGCCGACAGCGCCGCCCATTCGGCGGCCGTGTCGATGCCACGCGACTGCACCACGAGACCGACCAGGGCGATCAGGCCGACCATGAGCACCAGGGTCACGTTCGCCACCCGGCCGTGCCGCCGCCCCGTCCACATGCGTCAAAGCGTAACCCGCCCCGGCCGGCGCGTGACCTTGACGCACCGCATCGGTAAGTCGTAGCGTACCGTTCGTGGCTACTTACCGAACCGCCGATGGTTGGGACGCGTTGGGTGATCCCACCAGGCGTGCCATCGTCGCGTGCCTGGCCGAGCGGCCCCGCGCCGTCGGCGAGCTCGCCGACGAACTGCCGGTCAGCCGGCCCGCGGTATCCCAGCACCTCAAGGTCCTCAAGGACGCCGGGCTGGTCACCGACCAGGCGGCCGGCACCCGCCGGGTCTACCGGCTCAATCCGGCGGGCGTGGCCGCGCTGCGCGACCAGTTGGAGACGTTCTGGCGCCGCGCGCTGGACAGCTATCAGGACGTCGTCGAAGAACCGACCGAGGAGACCCCATGACCGGAACAACAGCCGCAGTGGTCCGCAGGCAGATCGTCGTCGAGGCGCCGCTCGAACGGGCGTTCACCGTGTTCACCGAGCGGTTCGGTGACTTCAAGCCGCCGGAGCACAACCTGCTCGGTGCGGCGATCGCGGAGACGGTGTTCGAGCCCAAGGTTGGCGGCCACATCTACGACCGGGGTGTCGACGGCAGCGAGTGCCGCTGGGCGCGGGTGCTCGCCTACGAACCGCCGAACCGGGTCGTGTTCAGTTGGGACATCGATCCCCGGTGGCAGGTCGAGACCGACCCGGACAACACCAGCGAGGTCGAGGTCCGTTTCGTCGCCGAGACCCCGCAACGCACCCGGGTGGAGCTGGAGCACCGCCACCTCGACCGGCATGGTCCCGGCTGGCAGGCCGTCGGCGACGGCGTCGGTCACGAGGAGGGATGGCCGCTCTACCTCACCCGGTACGCCGCACTGTTCACCGGAGCGGATGAAGGTTAGTTTCGGGTCAATCAGCATCCACGGCAAGAATATCCAATCGGGCGTGGACCGGGCCGCGGGCAGCCGCTAACTTCCTCAGCTATGTGGAAGACTGTCGATGTCTTGCGTGGGCGACCGCGCGGCCCGGTCGCCGCGGTCACCGCCGCCGCGCTCTCCGTCGTCCTGATCGGGGCCGTGCCGGGCACGGCGTACGCGTACGCCGACTCGGCCACCGGCATGATCAACACCTCGGGTACGGCGCTGAGCGTCCGGTCCGGGCCGGGGACCGGCTACGCGGCCTGGCGCACAGTGTCCGACGGCTCGACGGTCACGCTGCTGTGCCAGACCAACGGCCAGTCGGTGACTGGCACCTACGGCACGACGACGCTGTGGGACCTGCTGTCCAGCGGCGGCATGGTCTCCGACGCCTACGTGCACACCGGCTCGGACGGCCAGGTCGTCAACAGCTGCGCCTACGTCGGCGACGAGCCGTCGTCGAAGGCGAACCCGCGATCGGCCAACGGCGCGATCGACTGGGCCTTCCAGCGGTACCGCTCCACCGCCTACGAGAACCTGTGCCTGGCCTTCGTCGCCCAGGCGTACGGATGGGGCGGCTCGGGCTGGAACACCGCGGAGATCGGCGGTGACTGGGAGAGCAGCCATGGCTACCTGAACAGCTCCGGCATCCCGCCGCGGGGCGCGCTGGTCTGGTACCACAACTCGGTGGGCACCGGGCATGTGGCGATCAGCCTGGGGCAGGGCAAGGTGATCGGCACCTCCGTCGGCGGCGGGGTCGGTGTGGCCGGGTACCTCGACCACGGCTCCTACCGCGGCTGGTCGGTCGCCTACCTGCCGGCGGCCTGGTGATGCCGGGAACGCCAGCCGCGCCGGGGCGGCGACCCGGGCACCGCGACCGGCCGGCGGAGACCGTGCTGGACCGGAGGCACCTGCTCGGCCGTGCGGCCGCGGCGACGCTCGGCGCGGTCGGTGCCGGGCTGCTCGGGGCGGGTCCGGGCAGGGCGGCCCTGCCGGAGGTCGACATGGAGGCGCTGATCAAGGCGGCGCAGATCGACCCGCGGCGTGCGGACACCGCGATCACCGCCGGCAGCCGGGACAGCGTTCTCCTCGTCGAGCGGGCGCTGCGGGACCGGGGCCTCCTCGTCGCCACGTACGTGGACGGTCACTTCGGCACCAGCACCGTGGCGGCGTACGCCGCCTACCAGCGATCTCTGGGGTACGCGGGCCTCGACGCCACGGGCCTGCCGGGGCTGACCTCGCTGCGGACACTGGGGGACCAGCGCTTCACCGTGGTCCGGCCACTGACCCCCGGCGGTGTCCTCGACTTCCGCGGCGTCCGCGTGAACAGCCGGACCAGGGCGATGCTGCTGGAGGCCGAGCGGCTGCTCGGCCGCCAACTGGCGATCAGCCAGGGCTCGTACAGCACGAGTGACCCGACCTCGGCCGGCACCCACGACGGCGGCGGCGCGCTGGACCTCGCGGTGGACGGCATGTCCGGCACCTACCGCACGACGGTGGTACGGCATCTGCGCCGGGTCGGCTTCGCGGCCTGGTTGCGGACGCCCGCGCAGGGCAACTGGCCCTACCACATCCACGCGGTGGCGCTGGCCGACACCGACCAGTCGGCGCCGGCGCAGCACCAGGCGGGCGACTACTACCTCGGGCTCAACGGGCTGGCGAACCGGGGCCCCGACGACGGGCCGGCCGTGAGCCCCGTGCTCACCTGGGAGGAGTACCAGCGGAGCTGATCGGAGCTGTCGCAGCAGGAACGCGTAACGGCACCGGGACCCACAGCGCTCTTCTTGTGCAGAGAACGCTGGAAGCACCCTTCCCGGGGCGGGCGGAAACTGGAGGTTCAGGGCCCGAGGTGCCGCCCGGTCCACTCGAACAGCACAGGAAGTACTCATGGTTGAGCATGCACCGTCAATCCCACGCCCGCAGCGACGGCCGGAAACCACAGCGGTGGAGCCGACCGAATCGGAGACCGGGGCTCAGGTTCAACAACCCGAGCCCGAGGAACGGCAGAGGTCGACCTGCCA
Organism: Micromonospora sp. MH33; assembly: GCF_003013775.1. Classification (NCBI taxonomy): domain Bacteria; kingdom Bacillati; phylum Actinomycetota; class Actinomycetes; order Micromonosporales; family Micromonosporaceae; genus Micromonospora; species Micromonospora sp. MH33. The sequence continues at coordinate 26,080 of NZ_MUYZ01000003.1, read as the reverse complement.
GCACTGCCGGCAACCCCTGTTCAAGGACTGGCTGTGGGGATGGATGCACACGGCCAGCGGCTACCTGTGCCAGGATCCCACCACCGGCGAGCGGCTGTGCCAGCCCGCCACCCCCGCCTGACTCCTCCGTCGCCGCACCCGTTTCGCGGGCGAGCACGCCTGGCAGGAGAAGAGGAGGTACGGGGATAGGGTGCGGCGGTGGAGGAACTGAGTCACCTGTTCCGTCTGGCCGCGGACCACGCGGCGGCATACCGGCGGTCGTTGCCGGATCGGCCGGTCGGCGTGCCGATCGACCAGGCCGCGTTGGCCGACGCCTTCGCCGGCCCGTTGCCCGCCGCGCCCTGCCCGCCGGAGCAGGTGTTGGCGGACCTGCTGGCCGCGGCCGAGCCCGGCCTGGTCGCCAGCGCCGGCCCGCGGTACTTCGGGTTCGTGGTCGGCGGCGCGCTGCCGGCGGCGACCGCGGCCGACATCCTCGCCGCCGGTTGGGACCAGCTCGCGTTCAACGCCGTCACGTCGCCGGCTGCCATCGCGGCCGAGGCGGCCGCCGGCGGTTGGCTGAAGGAGCTGCTGGGGGTTCCAGCGTCGGCGTCGGTGGGTTTCGTCACCGGGGCGCAGGCGGCGAACACCGCCGGGCTCGCCGCCGCCCGGCACCAGGTGCTGGCCGACGCGGGGTGGGACGTGGAACGGCGTGGGCTGCTCGGGGCGCCGCCGATTCGGGTGATCGCGGGGGAGGAGCGGCACGGCACCATCGACCGGTCGCTGCGTCTGCTGGGTCTCGGGGTGGACGTGGTGGAGCCGGTGCCGGCCGGGCCGAACGGCGCCATCGACGTCGGCGCGCTGCGGGCCCTGCTGCGGGCCGGTGCCCCGGCACCCACCATCGTGTGCCTGCAGGCCGGCAACGTGAACACCGGGGCCTGCGACGAGCTGCGCGAGGCGTGCGAGCTGGTCCACCGGCACGGTGGATGGGCGCATGTGGACGGGGCGTTCGGACTGTGGGCCGCGGCGAGCCCGGCCCGGCGGCATCTGGTCGACGGGCTGGAACTGGCGGACTCGTTGGCCTGCGACGGCCACAAATGGCTGAATCTGCCGTACGACTCGGCCTTCGCGTTCTGCACCCGGCCCGACGTGCACGCGGCCGCGATGTCGTACGCCGCCGCCTACCTGGTCGGCTCCGGCGGCGCGCCGGTGGGCGCGGACCTCACCGCCGAGTCCTCGCGCCGCGCGCGGGGTTTCGCCGTCTGGGCCGGACTGCGCGAGCTGGGCCGCGACGGGGTCGCGGCAGTGGTCGACCGGTGCTGCGCGCTGGCCCGCCGGTTCGCCGAGGGCCTGACCGCGGCCGGGTTCGAGGTGGCGAACGAGGTGGTCCTCAACCAGGTGCTGGTGGGCTTCGGCGACGACGCGCGCACCGACCGGGTGGTGGCGGCGGTGCAGGCGGACGGCACCTGCTGGGCGGGCGGTACGACGTGGCGGGGCCGGCGCCTCATGCGGCTCTCCGTGTCGAACGCGACCACGACCGAGGCGGACGTGGACCGGTCGGTGGCCGCGATCACCCGCCTCGCCGCCTGACGTCGACCGCAACCCGGCGGGCCGGGTCCGGCCAGGGCGGGGTTAGACCCGGGGGATCAGCACGCTGCGCAGCGCGCCGGTGATCCGGTCGAGCCGCCGGTCGGTGGCCTGCCGGTCGATCAGCGGGGGCGTGCAGAGCAGGACCGCGCAGGTGGCCAGGACCGCTCCGGCGACGACCGCCAGCGTGACGGCGACGGCCGCGGCCGGCACCAGCGCCAGCACCGCCAGCCGCAATCCGGCCGGCCGCCCGCCCAGCCAGGACAACCATCCGCGCCCGGCCAGGCAGCGCGGCGACGCCAGGCACTTCCACGCGATCAGGTCCAGGGCGACGCCGGCGACGGCGAGCACGTACAGGGCGGTGAGCGTGAGCGCCAGCAGCCGGCACAGGGACCGGACGGCAGCGTCGGAACCACGGTTCGCCGGGCGCATCCAGATCGCCACGTTGACCAGCATGAACGGCAGCAGGAAGACCAACAACAGGGTCCGGGCCATGGTTCCGGAGGGCAGGTCGCCCCAGCGGTACGCCTCCCGCGTCACCCGCGCGCCGTCGCCCGACGACCGGCGGCGGGTCCGGTAGAAGCCACCGCTGCGGTCGCCCGCGACCTGCTCGGTCTGCAGCGTGTCCAGCACCTCGCCGGCGCTCGCGCCGGAGGCCCCGTGCACCCGCAGCTCCACCACGTCTTCGGGCCGGCCCGGCCCGGTCCACCGCGCTGCGTCCGACATCCGCCCCCCGAGCCGTCCTGGGGGTCCGAACCGGGTGGACCCGGCCGAGGCGGGCCCCGCCGCTCGCGGCGGTCTACCCCTCCCGGCCGGGTCCAACCTCGGGCACCGGGTCACCGCTCAGGTGGACGGCTGGCCGTCGAGGGACTCGCGCAGGATGTCGGCGTGCCCGGCGTGCTGGGCGGTCTCGGCGATGACGTGCAGCAACACCCGGCGTACGCTGCGCACCGCTCCGGGCTCCTGCCAGGGTGCGTCCGGCACGGGGTGCGTCGCGGACAGGTCGGGGACGGCGGCGACGATCTCCTCGGTGCGGGCGGCGACCTGCTCGTAGCGGGCGAGGATCCCGTCCCGCGTCTCGCCCGGCAGCATCCGGAAGCCGTCCTCGTGGTCGATCAACCACTGCGGGACCTCCCGCGCGGTACCGGCCATGAGGTCGGCCCAGGTGACCCCGTCGGGCAGGTCGAAGCGCATCGCCGACGGGCCCTCGACCACGAAGCGGAGCCACGCTTCCTCCATGGCCGTGACGTGCTTGATCAGCCCGCCCAGGCAGAGTGCGCTGACCGTCGGCCGCTCGCCGAGCTGCTCGTCGGTGAGTCCGCGGACGGTGATGGTGAGGGCCGCTCGCGCCGTCGCGAGGTCGGCGAGCAGGTCGGCGCGCTCGGCGTCGACGGTTGCGCGGGGCGTGGTGGCAGCGTTCATGGTGTTCGGGCCCTTCTCGTCGGTGTCGATGACTGGCATGCGGCCACCGTCGCAGGAGAAGAGGTCAGGTAGTGGCCTCTTCTCCGGGCAGTATGGGAACCATGCCGAAGACCGCCGCGCGACTGCTGACCCTGCTCTCGCTGCTCCAGGCCCGGCGCGACTGGCCGGGGGCGCTCCTGGCCGAGCGGCTGGAGGTCAGCCCGCGCACCGTGCGCCGCGACGTCGACCGCCTGCGCGAGCTCGGCTATCCCGTCGCGGCGCTCAAGGGGCCCGACGGCGGCTACCGGCTGGACGCCGGGGCCGAACTGCCTCCGCTGCGGTTCGACGACGAGCAGGCCGTCGCGCTGGCCATCGCCCTCCAGATCGCCACCACGACCGGCGCCGGCATCGAGGAGGCCGCGGTCCGCGCGCTGCACACCGTCCGGCAGGTGATGCCCGCACGGTTGCGCCGCCGGATCGACATGCTCCAGGTCACCGCCGTCGCGCGGCCCGCGGCCCGCCCGGTCCCCACCGTCGACAGCGGCGTGCTCATGGCACTCAGCGCCGCCGTCCACGCCCGCGAGGTGCTGCGCTTCGACTACACCCGCGCGACCGCGACGGAGGGCGCCGGCAACCCGGAGCCGGCGCCGCGGCGCCGGGTGCAGCCACACCACCTCGTCGTCTGGGGCGGACGGTGGTATCTCGTCGCCTGGGACCTCGACCGTGAGGACTGGCGCACCTTCCGGGTCGACGGGATCACCCCACGCATCCCCACCGGCCCCCGGTTCACCCCGCGGGAGCTGCCCACGGGCGATGTGGCCACCTTCGTGGCCCGCAAGTTCCGGGGCTCTGGCGGCCCCGGCGACTGGCCCTGCCGAGGGGAGGTGATCCTCGACCTGCCGGCCGCCGCGGTGTCCCGCTACACCCGTGACGGGCTGGTCGAGGAACTCGGCCCGGACCGCTGCCGGCTCGTCCTGGGCTCCTGGTCCTGGCCCGGCCTGGCCGCCGCCCTCGGCGCGTTCGACGCCGACCTCCAGGTCGTCGGCCCGGCCGAGCTCAGGGACGCCTTCGCGCGCCTGGCCCGCCGCTACGGCGACGCGGCGACCGGGGGCCCCGGTCGCCCGGGCCGGTCAGGCCGTCCGCCGGCCGCGCCCGAGTGACAGCAGCAGGCCGGCGGCGGCCAGGGCGGCTCCGGCGACGGCGGCGTACCCCGGAAGGTCGGCGGGAATGCCCAGGTAGACGGTGATGCCGAGGATGCGGGACAGGCCCCAGGGCAGCAGCGCGAGCGCGGTCCAGAAGGCGAACCAGTACCGCCCCGGCCCGCGCCCGGCGAGCGCCGCCAGGAGCAGCGTGCCGCGCAGCAGCGCGACGCCGCCGACCACGGCCCACAGGTGGAACGGGTCGCGCCGGCCGACGACGAGGCGTACGACGAGGGCGAACAGCGCCCACCCGCCGAGGGTGACCAGCAGGTGCGCGGGGGCCGCGAACCAGGTGAACACGAGCCGGCTCGCCACCAGGACCACGGCGGGAACCAGCCACACCAGGATCCGGTCCAGCCGGGACCCGGGCGCGGGCAGCGCCGCGACCCGCCACGGCCGGACCGCGCCGAGCAGCGACCCGAACGCCTCGAACTCGCGCCGGGCCTGGAACTCCACGATGCGGCGGTGCGCGCCGGCTGTCGCCATCCGCCCGGACACCAAACGCAACGTTTGGTTGCGCGAAGCCACCTGTCGGGGTAGCGTCATGCGCAACCAAACGTTGCAGGAGGATGTCGTGGAGTTCGGAACCATCGAGCGTGAGATCTACGTCGAGGCGTCGCCCGAGATCGTCTTCGAGGTGGTGAGCAGCCCCGATCACCTCAAGCAGTGGTGGCCGGACGACGCCCGGTACGACCCGACGCCCGGATCGACGGGGGAGATCGTCTTCGGCGACCGCGACGCCGGCGGGACGGTGGTGCCGTTCACCGTGGTCGACGCGCGGCCGCCGCGGCGGTTCTCGTTCCGGTGGACCCAGCCGGCCGGCGAGGTCGCGGCGGCGGGCAACTCGCTGCTGGTCACCTTCGACCTGACCCCGTCCGGCGGCGGAACGCTGCTCAGGATGACCGAGACCGGCTTCCGCGAGATGGGCTGGGAGGTCGCCGTCCTGGAGCAGCAGTACCGGGAGCACGGCACCGGCTGGGACTTCTACCTGCCGCGGCTGGTGGCGTACGCGGCGACGCTGGAGGTGCGGGCGTGAGCACCGGGGTGGCCGAGCAGGTCGACGACGACCTCTGGTCCGCGATCGGGGACCCGACCCGGCGGCGGATGCTCGACCTGCTGCTCGTCGAGGGCCACGGCACCGCGACCACGCTGAGCCAGCAGATGCCGGTCACCCGCCAGGCGGTGGCCAAGCACCTCGGCGTCCTCGACCGGGTCGGCCTGGTCCGGGCGACGCCGGCAGGCCGCGAGAAGCGGTACCGGGTGGACGACGCGCAGCTCGCCCGCGCGGTGGCCCAGCTGTCGTCGGTCGGATCGGCGTGGGACGCCCGGCTGCAGCGGATCAAGCGGATCGCCGAGGCGATCCAGCACACCCGACAGGACTGACAACGAGATCAAGGAGAGTCGAGATGGTGGACATCCTGCACCGGGTCGGGGTCAAGACCCCGACGCCGGAGAAGGTGTACGAGGCGCTGACGACCGTCGAGGGCCTCGCCGGCTGGTGGACCGACGACACGAAGGGCAGCGGCGACGTCGGCGGCGTCCTCGAGTTCCGGTTCCTGCCCGGCGGCTTCGACATGGAGGTCGTCGAGCTGCGGCCGTCCGAGCGGGTGGCATGGCGGGTGGTCGACGGCCCCGGGGAGTGGCTGGGCACCACGATCGACTGGGACCTCCACCAGGACGGCGACTACACGATCGTGCTGTTCAAGCACCGTGGCTGGCGGGAGCCGGTGGAGTTCATGCACCACTGCAGCACCAAGTGGGGCTCCTACCTGATGAGCCTGAAGTCGCTGGTCGAGACCGGCGAGGGGGCGCCGTCGCCGCGGGACGTGCAGATCAGCGACTGGCACTGAGTCCGGTGATGGTGCCGTTCGAAACCATGCCGACCGGGTAGACGCCGCCCGCGCCCGCGGTCGCCGGGCCAACGGACGGAAGGGACGGCAATGACCAGGATCGGCATCATCATCGGGAGCACGCGGCCCGGACGTAACGGGGAGACGGTGGCCCGCTGGGTTCACGAGATCGCCGCCAAGCGCGACGACGCCCAGTACGAACTCGTCGACATCAAGGACTTCAACCTGCCCCACCTCGACGAGATGGCACCGCCGTCACTCGGCCAGTACACCCAGCCCCACACCCTGCGGTGGGCCGAGAAGATCGCCTCCTACGACGGCTACGTCTTCGTCACGCCGGAGTACAACCACTCCACCTCCGGGGCGCTGAAGAACGCGATCGACTTCCTCTACGCCGAGTGGAACAACAAGGCGGCCGGGTTCGTCAGCTACGGCAGCGTCGGCGGCACCCGGGCGGTGGAGCACCTCCGCCTGGTTGTCGCCGAGTTGCAGATGGCGGACGTACGGGCCCAGGTCGCGCTCTCGCTCTTCACCGACTTCGAAAACTTCAGCGTCTTCAAGCCCGGTGATCACCAGGTCGGTGCGGTGAACACGATGCTCGACCAGTTGACCGCGTGGAGCGGTGCCCTGGCGAACCTGCGGTCCGGCACGACGATGGCCACCCCTCAGTCCGGCGCGTAGCCGGTCGGACCGGGCCAGTTGGGGCGTCAGCCCGTCAGTGACTCGCCGCCGGCGCCGCCGTTTCCCGATCGCGACCGGTCGCGGCGCCGCTGAGGGCCGACGCGTCCATGCCGCCACCGGCGACAGCGTCACCCGCACGGGCAGTGGGATCGCCGGCCCATGCCTCTCCCGCGGTACGACGACGCGCCGCCCGCACGACCGCCAACCCCACCGTCGCCGCCGAGAGGGACAACGCCGCTGCCTGCAGCAGCCGGCCTCTCCTGCCCTGTCCGCGCTTCATACCGATCGCTCCTCTCACTACCGGGTTGCCTCCCGTCTCATCCTGGAGGTGCGAGAGCGACGGTGCTGGCGGGTTCGGCGCCGTTGACACGTTCGGGCTGTTCCGGCCGGCGTGCCGACGGCCTGCCGGCCACTCGTGCCCGGTTCCCACCGCCACAGCAGACCCGCATAAGTGCCGCTCACGTGGGCATTCACCGAGCGACCTGAGGCGAGGTACCCGGCAAGGCGAAGAGTGCAGGTCGTGCTTGCCGCACATTCGAACAACACCGCGAGGCCATGCGTTCAACGCCGACCCCGCGTGCCTGTCAGTAAAGGCTGATCCGTCCTTTGAACCGACTTTCAGCCGGCCTGGCGGGCAGAGCGGGGGAGCTTCCCGGTCGCGTCGCTGGCCGGGAGCGAGGGAGGGAACAGGGCTATGACGGCAACCAACCAGAGCCGCTCGCCGGGCGGCACCGGCGGGCAGGCCCGGCAGGAGGCTTCCCGGGTCGGCCACGCCGCCGCGCAGACCGGCGGCAAGGTCGCGCACGCCGCGACCGAGCAGGGCGGGCACGTGGCCGCCGAGGCGTGGCAACAGACCCGCAACCTGACCGGGCAGGCCACCACGCAACTGCAGGACCAGGCTCGGACCCAGCAGCACCGGGCCGCCGAAGGGCTCCGCGACCTCGGCCGCGAGCTCGGCTCGATGGCGGAGCGGAGCGGGGAGTCCGGAATGGCCGGCGAGGCGGTCCGGCGGGCGGCGGACGCTGCCCAGCGGGCCGCCGGGTGGCTGGACCAGCGGGAGCCCGGTGAGGTGTTGGACGAGGTGCGGGGGTACGCCCGGCAGCATCCGGGCACGTTCCTCGCCGGCGCCGTGGTGGCGGGTCTGCTGGTCGGCCGGCTCACCCGCAACCTGACCGCCTCCGACGGGGCGGGTCCCGGCGCTCAGCCGGCCCAGCCCGCGCAGCCGCCGCCGGCGCCGATGTCGTCCGAGCGGACGGTCGAGGCGCCGTACGCCGGAGAGCAGCCGTACACCGGGGTGGCCCGGGCGCAGAACGTGTCGCCCCCCGGCCGGCCGGAGCCGGAGGTCCCGGGCGGGGTGGCGCCGTGAGTGCCCCGGAGAAGGAGCGGAGCCAGGCCTCCGTCGGCGAGCTGCTGGGCGAGGTGACCCGGGATCTGTCCACGCTGGTCCGCCAGGAGGTCGAGCTGGCCAAGGCGGAGCTGCGCGAGGAGGCGAGCCAGGCCGGCAAGGCCGGCGGGATGTTCGGCGGCGCGGCGCTGGCCGGCTTCCTGACTGTGCTGTTCGTGTCCTACGCGGTCTGGTGGGGACTGTCGAACGTGATGGACGAGGGCTGGGCCGCGCTGATCGTGGCGGTCATCTGGGCGGTCGCCACCGCCGTCCTTCTCGCCAGCGCGCGGACGAAGATGCGGCAGCTCCGTGCGGTCTTCCCTCGGACGAAACAGACCGCGCGGGAGATGCCGCAGGCCATGCGAGGCCGCTGACCGAGCCAGGAGGGAGCGGATCATGTCCAACGATCCGGACCGGATCCGATCAGAGATCGAGAACACCCGGAGCGAGCTGAGCAGCGACGTGGATGCCCTGACCGACAAGGTGAACCCGCGTCGAATCGCCGGTGAGCGCGTCGGGCAGGCGCGCGGCGTGCTGACCCGGGCCAAGGAGAAGGTGATGGGCGCGCAGATGGACGGACACAGCGTCGGCCAGCGGATGTCCCAGGCCACCGGTTCGGTGCGGAACGAGGCGCGGTCGCTCGGGCAGCAGTCCCGGGAGCAGGCACAGGGCAACCCGCTGGCGGCCGGCCTGATCGCCTTCGGCGCCGGACTGCTGGTCTCCTCGATGATCCCGCCCAGCCGTCCCGAGCGGCAGTGGGCCGGGCAGGCCCGGGGCATGGTCGGTGAGCACTCGGCCGGGCTGCGCGAGCAGGCGGGCCAGGTCGGTCACCAGCTCCGGGACAACCTGCGGGAGCCCGCGCAGCAGGCGGCCCAGTCGGTGCGGTCCACCGCCACCCAGGGCGTGTCCGCCGTCCGGGACCAGGGCCAGTCGGCCGCCCACCAGGTTCAGGAAGAGACGCATGCGGCCGCCGACGACATGCGGCGTCGCTGAGCCGGTCGAACGGGTCGAGCCGCCGACCCACCACGTCTCAGGACGGCCTCGTCCCGCCGCGTGAGCACGGTCCGCTGTCCACCGGGCAGCGGACCGTGCTCACGCGGTCAGGCACGGGCCTCGTACTGGTCGTGGCGGGGTACGGCGCGGTCCACTCCTGCTTCACCGAAGTTCCAGGCCGTACCGCTGGGCCGATGCGGGTTGTGCGGGCCGCGCGAGCCGCCGGAGAAATGCCGTCGTCATCTTCTCGACGGCTGTTGCGGTGACGTTAACGGCTATACCAATCATCGGTGAGCGGCTATATGATCGCGGTCAGCAGGCCATCAATGCCTCACCACGCAACGCAGGTCCAGCACGCCTTTCCCGGAGCCGACCCGCAGGTGTCCGCATCCACCCACGCCTGGCGGTCGCGTGCGACCACCTGCGCCGCATCGGCGCGCGTAATTGCCCGGTGCGGCGCACCAGCCTCACCAAAGGGTGGGAAACGGAAGGGCGAGTGATGACAGGGAACGCGTCCTTGGTCATTGCCATCGCGTCCTCGGCGGCGGAACGCCGGCAACTCGCCCAACTGCTCGGCGGCACCGAGGCGTTCCTGATCGTTTCGAGCGTCCACCAGGCACGACGGTTCCTCGATCTGGTCCGCCGCCCCGCGGAGGCTCCGGCCGCCCCCGACGCGGTCGCCGCCGCCCCCGAGGCGGTCGCCGCCGCCCCCGAGGCGGTCGCCCCCGCCCCCGACGTGGTCGTCGCCGCCCCCGCGCCGGCCGGCCAGTCCGTGCCCGGGCTGGACGTCGACTCCGACCGGCGCGTCCTGCGCTGGCGGGAGCGGGAGGTCGGGCTGACGCCGCTGGAGCACGACCTGCTGGTCTGCCTCACCGGCACGCCCGGCGAGGTGTGGACCTACGCGCGGCTGCACCGCGCGGTGTGGGGCAACGACCATCTGGGACGCGGCTCCGACGTGCACTCGGTGGTACGCCGGGTCCGGCGCAAGCTCGGCCGGCTGGGCGCGGCGCCCACGATCCAGGCGGTACGTGGCGTGGGCTTCCGGCTCGCGTCGTCCTGAGCACGGGTTCCCGGCGCCGCCCGAGGGACCGACAGGGCCGTCCACGCGGCTCGGCCCGCCCGGCGGGAACACCGGGCGGGCCGAGCCTCTGGAACGGCGATCAGTGGTCAGCAGCGAACGGGTGACAGGGTGAAGTCCTCCACGGTGGGCGTGGCGGTGCTGATTCTCGCCTGACGGGTCTGGGGCTTCCAGCCGTCCTTGGCGACGATGATGGTGAGCGGGTTGTTGCGCCGGTCCATCCAGTAGGCGTACCTGCCGTCGGCGTCGGTGGCGAACGTCCAGGACATCGCCCACGAGTCGACCTGGACGACCGCGCCGGGCAGCGGCGCGGTGGCGCCCTGGCAGCTCGTGCCGGAGACGGTGCCCATCAGCTTGCCCCAGGTGGTCGGCGGCTGCGCGATCATGCTGACCGCCACCGGCTCCACGGTGTACGGCGTGTTCTCCTTGATCGCGACCGACGCCGAGTACGTGCCGGGCTGGTCCACGTTGGCGGTCATGCCGACCGTGACCGTGACCTTCTCACCCGGCGCGAGGGTGACCTTCGACTTGTCGATGGTCAGCCAGCTGACGTCCGCCGGCCCCTCGGCACACTCCTCGAAGCCGGGCAGCACCTCGCTGTCCTTGGTGGCGGTGAAGCCGCCCGAGGAGCCGCCGACCTTGTAGAAGCCGCAGGCCGCGCCGCCGCGGTAGCGGGGGGCGTTGGCGTTGGGCAGGTTCGCCCACGAGTCGGTCGCCGGGTCGTACGCGAAACCGGCGTTGGTGATCGCCCCGCCCTGGGAACCACCGACGACCAGGAGCTTGCCGTTCGCGACGGCGAACGAGCTGGCCCAGCTGTCGGCCGGCGCGTCCGCGACGGCGGTCCAGGCGTTGGCGCCGGGGTCGAAGGCGTAGCTGGCCTTCTGCGAGGTGGTGCCGTCGTTGCCACCGGTGCAGTAGACGGTGCCACCGATCCCGCCGCAGGACAGGAACGCCACCGACTTCGGATAGTTGGGCAGCGTCTCCCAGGTGTCGGCGCCCGGGTCGTACCGGACCACCGAGTTGGACATCGGCAGGCAGCTGGCCGTGGTGCAGCCGCCGACGGCGTACAGCTTGCCGTCCGCGACGGCCTGGCCGGCGGCGGCCCGCGGCGCGGGGTTGTTCGCCTTCTTGGTCCAGGTGTTGGCCGCCGGGTCGTACGACCAGGTGGTGCCGTCCGGACCGGAGGCACCCCAGCCGCCGGTGGCGATGATCCTGCCGTCGACGACCCCGACCGTCATGGCGTTGCGCGCGCCGGGAAGGTCGGCGATGGCCGTCCAGCTCTGGGCGATCGGGTCGTACGCGTAGTTCTTCGCGCTGGACGCCGTGCCGTCACCGCCGGCGATCGAGTAGACCTTGCCGTCGAGGTTCACCACCCGGTTGTCCATCACGTTGGCCGGGTAGTTGGCGATGCCCGTCCAGGGCGCCGCCTGGGGACCGGCCGGCGTGGCGGCGGCCGCGGTGGCCGACTTGCCGGACGGACGCGCGGCGAACGACGTCGGGGCGGTGAGCCGCTGCGCCGGCGCGCCGGTCGAGCCGAGCAGCTCCTGCTCGGACAGCCGGGACCCGTCGGCCCGCTGCAGCACGAACCCGCCGTCGCGTTCGGTGAACTCGACGTTCACGGGCGCCCCGCCGGTGTTGGTCACCGTGAAGGTCTTGTTGACCTTGCCGGTGGGCATCCGGACCGTGCCGGTCACCGACGTCGGCTGCACCGCCAGCCGGCCCGCGGCCAGCTGGAAGTTCGCCGCCGTCGCCCAGTCGGTCTCGACGTCGACCTGCTTGGTCTGGCTGACGTAGTTGCCGGCCCGGGCGGTGAACGGATGTGCGCCGGTCAGCGACGAGAACATCCAGTAGAAGCCGTCGGCCAGTTCGGTGTCGTCCGGCGTCGCCACCGTGGTGGCCTTCTCCGCCGGGCGGTCGTCACTGGTGACGGTGGCGCCGTTGACGTATCCGTTGTCGTTCTTGTCCCGGACGTGCCCCAGCACCAGGCCGCCGTTGACCGGCTTGCAGATGATCCGGCTGCCGATCAGCACGTTGTCGACCTGCCACCACCATTCCCAGGAGGCCTCGTAGTAGTGGAACCGGACCCGGACCTGTGCCTGGCCCGCGGCCTGCGGGATGGGCACCTCGGTCACTCTCGGCCCCCGGACGTCGGCCGCCTGCCGGAGCACGTTGCTCCAGGTGGTGCCCCCGTCCAGGCTGAGGTCGACGTCCGCGCGGTCGGAGTTCAGCCAGTTGTAGTCCTGGTTGAACCGGATCACCGGCGTGGCGACGTCGGTCAGGTCGACGACCGGGCTGACCAGCGAGGTGTCCTGCCGCCCGCCGCTGCCGTAGTCGTCGCTGTCGATGATGGCGAACCGGCCGGCTCCGCCGGTCAGGTTGCCCCGGTCACCGCTGTCGGTGAACTTCCAGACCTGGCCGGTGCCGGCGTTGTCGACCACGGACCAGCCCTCGGGCACGGTGTCCCCGTCGAAGGTCTCGTACTCGCCGTCGGAGCTGTTGGTGTAGCCGGGCGCCGTGGTGCACGCGGCGGGGTCGGCCGGTACGGCGATGTTGCTGGTGACGTTGCCGGAGCCGACCACAACCTCCTTGGTCACGCTCGGGTAGCCCGGGTACTGCGACTCGACCTTCAGGCGGTAGGTCGCCCCGGCCGGGAGCTTGAGGCTGTAGCGGCCGTTGCCGGGCGTCGTGTAGTCGGAGACCGGCAGGCCCTCGACGCTCACCTTCGCGTAGAGCGGCCAACCGTGTCCGGAGCCGTCGGTGACCTGCCCGCCGACGGTGACGCTCGGCACCGCCGTCAGCGCGACGTCGAGGGTCGTGGTCGCGTTCGTGGTGACCGTCGCCGACAGCGTCCGGCTCTGGTAGCCGAACGCCGAGACGGCGACCTGGTAGTCGCCGGCCAGCAGCAGCGACGAGTACGTCCCGTCGGCGCCGGTGGTCAGGGAGCGGGTCGCCGCACCGGTCAGGGCGACGGTGGCGCCGGCGATCGGGGCGCCGGTGCCCGCGTCGGTCACCTTGCCGGCCAGGGTGCCGTTGTCGCCGATCGGGGCGGCGTTGAGCAGCGCGAGCGCGTCCAGCCGGCCCTCGCCGTAGACGTTGTTGTCGTCCGTGCTGCCGCCGCACTGGGTGTCGGCCTTGTCCACCGCCGTGTTGTCCAGCAGCGCGCGGGTCGCCGCGACGTCGCCGACCAGGGTGGGTGCCGCCGACCAGAGCAGCGCGACCGCACCGGCGAGGTGCGGCGCCGCCATCGAGGTGCCGCTGTAGCTGGCGTACGTGTTGTTCGGGACGCTGGACCGGACGTTGACACCGGGCGCCGCCAGGTTCGGCTTGATCTCGCCGTTCTGGCCGGTGCCGCGGGACGAGAAGCTGGCGATGTTGTTGTTGATGTCGTACGCGCCGGCCGAGTAGTTGCTGGACAGGCTGCCCGGCGAGCCGCTGGTCTGGCACGAGGGCCCGTTGTTGCCGTTGGACCAGGTGCCGAAGATGCCCGAGGCGGTCCAGGCGTCGGTCACGTCCTCCATGAACGGCTCGGTGGAGGGCAGCGTGGTCCCCCACGAGTTGTTGATGATGTTCGGCCGCTTGCTGGCGTCCGGGTTCTGCCCGTTGAGGTCGGTGGGTTCGAGCATCCACTGGCCGGAGGAGATCAGCGCGGCGTCGGTCGGGCAGCAGCCGTTCGCGGCGATCCACCTGACCCCGGGGGCGACGCCGATCTGGTTGGCGCCGTCCGAGCCGGCCATGGTGCCCATCGTGTGGGTGCCGTGGCCGTCGGAGTCGCAGGGCGCGGTGGCACAGTCGCCGGCGGCGTCGAACCAGTTGTAGTTGTGGTCGAAGGTGCCGTCACCGTTGTTGCCGCGGTACGAGTTGACCAGCGCCGGGTGGTCGAACTGCACGCCGCTGTCGATGCTGGCCACCGTGATGCCGGCGCCCTTGACGCCGTACTGGGACCAGACGTCGTCGGCGTTGATGTTCGCGATGCCCCACTCCAGGGCGTTGACCGACTTCTCGTCGGTGCCCTTGGTGACCTCGGGGAGCTTGTACTCCGTCGGGGCGTACAGGCCGTCCACCTCGGCGTGGGCGGCGAAGTTCTGGGCCATCGTGAGGGAGCCGCCGCTGACCTTGATGGCGTTGGTCGCCCAGAACGTCTGGTATTTCGTGCCCGAGCGGTCGAGTTCGGCGCGGATCCCGGCCTGGCTCTCGGCGGCGGTCTTCTTCAGCGCGTCCGCGACCGCGGCGCCCCGCTTGGCCCAGTCCTTGTTCGCGCCGGCCTTGCCGAGGTCGGCCCGGTCCTTGAAGTGGATCCAGAAGTCGCCCTCGCTCTTGCCCTGAAGTTGCCGGGTGAGCTCGGGGCGGATCTTGTCGCCGGCCGTGGCACCGGTTCCCGTTCCGGTCTGCGCATGTGCGCCGGTTCCCGTGGCGGCCAGGCCGGTCGCGGCGAGGACCAGTGCCGCCCCCGCGCTCACCAGCCGACCGGCCAGGTCCTTCCTGTGTGGACGTCTCAGCATGGGTGCTGCCTCCTCCAGAACGACCCGCGATGTTCGAGCCATGGCGGAAGGGCGCAGGAGACTCCTCTCCCGTCGGATCGACAGCGGTGTGAACGAACCCCCCAGGCCCCCTAGGCGCCGTGCGGGTCTACGCCGGCTGCCTGAGTGGACACTATGATCGACAGGAAAGCGCGATCAAGAACCGTACGTGAGCAACTTGTCACCAACAGTTCGCCACTGGACGGCTTGGTTGACAACTTCTGTCACGGCGATTCCCAAGGCGGGCAACTTTTGTCGTTGTTCCTGGGGGGTGGTGCGGTGATCGGGAACGAGACAGGTTCGGCGGGCGGCATCGATCCGGGGGAGAAGCCCTTCCCCCTGGTGATCGGGGTGACGCCGTCACCGGCCGAACGGATCCGGCTCACCGAACTCCTCGACGGCGTCGCGCCCCTGCTCCTGGTGGCCGACCTCGACGAACTACGGAGGCTGATCACGCCGGCGGCCGTCGATCCTCCGCCGGCCGTCGCCCCGGCGCCCCGGGCCCCGGACGACGCGCTGGTCATCGACGGGGCCCGCTCCATCGCCCGGTGGGGGAACCGGGAGGTGGTCCTCACCCGGCTGGAACGCGACCTGCTGGCCTGCCTGACCGCCGAGCCGGTCCGGGTCTGGAGCTACGCCGAGCTGCACCGCTCCGTCTGGCAGGACGAGGGGTTGCAGCGGAAGGCGGACGTGCAGTCCCTGGTCAAGCGGCTGCGCCGCAAGCTCGACCAGTTGGGCACCGGTGTGACCGTCGTCGCGGTACGCGGTGTCGGACTCCGGCTGACCGATCACCGGCGCCCTCGGGCGCAGGGCGGCGGTGCCCCGTCGGGCGGCCGCTGACCGCCGCCCGGCTCACCACGGCGATGCGGAAACGGGGCAGCTCGCGGGTGGGGGAGCAGTAACGTGGCGGGCGAGAGGCCAGGCCACCAGGGAGGTCGCGATGAGCGCGACGGATGTCCGCCGCAACGACGCGAGCGGGAGGCCGAGCCGGAACGTCGACCTGAAGCTCGAGGTGGTCGTCATCCCGGTGGCGGATGTCGACCGTGCCAAGGAGTTCTACGGGCGCCTCGGGTGGCGGCTCGACCGCACGCCGCCCGGTGTCGTCCAGTTCACGCCGTCGGGCTCCGGATGCTCGGTCCAGTTCGGCCCCAGTCTCACCGCCGCCGCGCCCGGGTCGGCCAAGGCGTACCTGATCGTCGCCGACATCGAGGCGGCCCGGAACGCGGTGGTCGCCGCCGGCGTCGAGGTGAGCGAGATCTTCCACCCCGGCCCGGGCGGCCCGGCCAGCGGTGTGGACCCGGAGCGCCGCAGCTACCTCTCCCGGGCCGAGTTCAGCGATCCCGACGGCAACTCCTGGCTGCTCCAGGAGATCACCACGCGGCTTCCGGGGCGCGTCGAGTCCGCCGCGCCCTCGTTCGCCTCCGGCAACGATCTGGCCGCGGCGCTGCGCCGCGCCGCCGCCGCCCACGGCGAGCACGAGAAGCGCACCGGCGGGACCGACCCGAACTGGCCCGACTGGTACGCCGCGTACCTGGTCAGTGAGCAGACGGGCGCGGAACCGCCCAGGTGAGCGGGTTGCGGGCGCGGCTCAGCCCACCGCGGTGGGGGAGGGCGGCGCGCTGCCGCCCTGCGGCGCCTCGGCGGTCATCAGCCGGACGATCTCGGCGCGGTCGACGGCGGAGGGCAGGCCCCACCCCGGGCGGTACCCGTACACCCGGTCCAGCGGGGTGGAGGCGGTGCGGCCGTCGAGCACCTCGACCGCGCCGGTGTCGATCAGCCCGGGGTGCTCGACGCCGCACGCCTCGGCGACCTTGACCAGGTCGCGCCGCAGCGTCCGGACGTAGTTGGCGGCCCGCACCGACTTGCGGGCCGGGTCGACGCCCCGGGCCAGCCACGGGTTCTGGGTCGCGACGCCGGTGGGGCAGGTGTCGGTGTGGCACTTCTGCGCCTGGACGCAGCCGATCGCCAGCATCGCCTCCCGGCCCACGTTCACCATGTCGGCGCCGAGCGCGAACGCCACCACGGCGTTGTCCGGCAGCCCGAGCTTGCCGGCGCCGACGAAGACCACCTGCTCGTGCAGGTTCCGTTCGGCGAAGACCCGGTAGACCCGCGAGAAGCCCTGCTGGAACGGCAGCGACACCGAGTCGGTGAAGATCAGCGGCGCGGCGCCGGTGCCGCCCTCGCCGCCGTCGACGGTCACGAAGTCCACGCCGCGGCCGGTGTCGCGCATGAGCGTGGCCAGCTCCGCCCAGAAGCCCAGGTCGCCGACGGCGGACTTGATGCCGACCGGCAGGCCGGTCTCGGCGGCGAGCAGTTCCACCCAGTCGAGCAGGCTGTCGCAGTCGGAGAACTCGGCGTGCCGCGACGGGCTGACGCAGTCCCGTCCCTGGGGGATGCCCCGGGTGGCGGCGATCTCGGCGGAGACCTTCGCGGCCGGCAGCAGACCACCGAGGCTCGGCTTCGCGCCCTGGCTGAGCTTGATCTCCAGCGCCCGGACCGGCGCTCCCGCCACGAGGTCCTTGAGCCGGTCGAGGCTGAACCGGCCGCGCTCGTCCCGGCAACCGAAGTACGCGGTGCCGATCTGGAAGACCAGGTCACCGCCGTTGCGGTGGTACGGCGACAGCCCACCCTCGCCGGTGTTCTGCAGGCAGCCGGCCAGGGCGGCGCCCCGGTTCAGCGCTTCGACGGCGTTGCCGGAGAGCGAGCCGAAGCTCATGCCGGAGATGTTGACCACCGACTCCGGGCGGAACGCGCGGGCCCGGCCCCGGGCGGCGCCGAGCACCTTCGCGCAGGGGAGCGTGACGTCGTGCCCGGCGGCGGGGGAGGACGGCGGCACCGCCCGGCCGAAGGTGCGGTGCTTGATGATCGGGTATCCGGGGGTGTACTCGATGTCGTTGTCGGTGCCGAACCCGAAGTAGTTGTTCTCCTGCTTAGCCGACGCGTACACCCAGCGCCGCTGGTCGCGGGTGAACGGCCGCTCCTCGTTGTTGCCGGCCACGATGTACTGGCGCAGCTCGGGCCCGATCGATTCGAGCAGGTAGCGGGCGCGGCCGAGGACGGGGAAGGTGCGCAGCAGCGCGTGGTCGCGCTGGAGCAGGTCGCGCGCGACGAGGGCCGCCACGGCGGCGACGGCGGCGGGTACGGCTCTACGGGCCCAGCTCATGCCGCCACTCTTTCCGGGATCGCCGCCGGCCAAACGGCCCGGCGCGCGGGACTTCCCCGGTCGGCGCACCGGAGCGCCCGCGGGACTGCCAATTTCCTTCAGCTCGACGACCGAAGCCGAAGGCTATCGACATCGACGTCCGTGACGGTATACCGTCCCGCCAACGTTCCTCGACCGGTCGCTGAAGGAGTGCCATGACCCCGTCACGAACCGTCCGTCTGCGGCGCCGAGGGCTGCTCGGCATCCCCGCCCTGGTGGCCGCCGCGCTGACCGTCGCGGCCCGGCCCCGCGCGGCGGCCGCCGCGCCGAAGGCCGAGTGCCTGGCCGACCTGCTCGGGGACTCCTGATGGCGACCATCCCCTGGCTGGTGGACGTGCTGCGGGCGGCCGGGGTGCAGGTCGTCGTGGAGGGCGACTGGCTCAACCGGATGCGCCCCGGCTCCTTCGACCCGATCGGAGTGCTCTGGCACCACACCGCCTCCACCTCCAGTGCCACCAACCCGCACCCGGCGCTCAACATCTGCATCAACGGCCGCTCCGACCTGCCCGGCCCGCTCTGCCAGGCGCTCGTCGACTACCACGGCGTCTTCCACGTGATCTCGGCCGGGCGCTGCAACCACGCCGGCACCAGCGGCGGCAGCGGGCCGATCCCGGCCGGTGACGGCAACACCATGCTGATCGGCTGGGAGATCGACTACAACGGCGTCAGCCAGGAGATGACGGCGGCCCAGTACGACGCCTCCGTGGCCGCCACCGCGGCGGTCCTCACCCGGCTCGGTCGGGACGCCAGCTACGCCCGCGGGCACCGGGAGACCAGCACCACCGGCAAGATCGACCCGTCCTTCATCGACCTGGACGTGATGCGCGCCGACGTCGCCGCGAAGATGGCCGGTGGCACGGCCTGGTCCTCGATCGTGGACAACGCCACCGCCGGGCGCTTCACCGCCAGCGCCAACTGGGGCGTCTCGTCCTACTCGGGGCAGCGCTACGGTGCGGACTACCGCTACGCCGACCCGGTCGCGGCCAGCGACGCGGCCTGGTACCGGTTCAACGTCCCGGCCGCCGCCAACTACCGCGTCGACGCCTGGTGGCCGGCCAACGCCGGCTACAACGGCTCGACGCCGTACATCATCGCCACCACGACCGGCAACCGGACCGTCTACGTCGACCAGCGGGCGACCGGCGGCCAGTGGCGTACCCTCGGCACCTTCGCCCTGCCGGCGGGGGACGCCAACCGGGTGGCGGTGAGCCGGTGGAGTTCGGCGGGCGGCCTGGTCATCGCCGACGCCGTCCGGCTCACCCGGGTCTGAACCGTCCCGGGCAACCACCGCCCGGCCGGGCTCAGCCCGGCACGGGCCGGCCCATCTCCGCCAGGATGCCGGTGCCCTGGCCCAGCTCGATCAGGTATCCGTCGGGGTCCCGGAGGTAGCACCGGATCTCCATCCCGTGGTCCTTCGGTTCCGTCAGGAACTCACCGCCCCGGGAGCGCCACAGCTCGTAGACGGCCCGTACGTCGGTGACCCGGATGTTGAGCGCCCCACTCAGGGTGTCCGGGTCGGTCGGCGCCCGCGCCGTCACGGTCGGCTTGTCGTCGGTCGGGCCGCCCTCGTCGTTGAGCACGAGGTAGCTGTTGTGCAGGCGGAGCACGGCCGGCCGCCGGTCACGCACCACCGTGGCGCCGAGGACCCGGCGGTAGAACTCCCGCGAGAGGTCCACGTCGCGCACGATCAGCAGGTGGGTGACGACCAGGCCGTGTTCCGGCTGGAAGTAGTCCGGTGCCTCATCCGTCACGGCGTCCCCTCCCTCGGCCCGCCGGATACCCGGGTGCGGGCGCAGCACACCCCGCGGAGCCCCGAACTGGTGGCCGACTGACTCGCGTAGAAGCAGCTTCACGTCCGAAAGTGGCCGCGACGGCGGTGTGGACCGCCGAACCGTCAACCGGCCGGGCCGGTGCTTTCCCGGGGCAGGATCGCGTGCGGCGCGGTGATCCGGGCGGGCGGGGCGCCCGGGCGGTCGAGCCGGGCGACGGCCAGCGCGACCGCCGTCCGGGCGAGGAACGCGGGGTCGGCCGAGACCGAGGTCAGCGTCGGTCGCGAGTAGCGGCCCTCCGCGCTGTCACCGATCCCGATCACGGCCACGTCCGTGGGCACCCCGTGTGGAGCCGGCTCAAGGTGTGCGACCGGGACACCTGCCGGTGGGCCTACTACGACGCCTCCCGCAACCAGGCCCGCCGCTGGTGTTCCATGGCCGGCTGCGGCAACCACGTGAAGATGCGCCGGGCCTACGCCGTCCGGCGCGGCCGCCGGTCCGGGGCGCCGGACACCGGCCCGGACCGCTGACCCGGCGGCCGACCGCCCGGAGCCCGCGCCGATCCGGCCGGCCGGACGCATGTGGCGCGCCGTCCCGGGAACGCCTTCCACATGGCCAGGTACACGAAGCCGGAGCTCAGGGAACAGCTCAAGGAGGAGATCCAGGCCTCCGACAAGGGCGGCCGGCCGGGGCAGTGGTCGGCCCGCAAGTCGCAGCTGCTCACCAACGAGTACAAGAAGCGCGGTGGCGGCTTCGAGGGCCCCAGGGACCAGCGGCAGCGGTCGCTGCAGCGGTGGGGCGCCGAGGACTGGCAGACCCGGTCCGGCTCCACCCGGGCGCGCCGGAACGGCGAAACCGCTCGTTACCTGCCCAAACGGGCCTGGCAGCAGCTTTCCGACGAGCAACGGCGCGACACCGACACGAAGAAGCGGCAGGCGTCCCGGTCCGGGCGGCAGTACGTGGCCAACACCGGCCCGGCGAAGCGCGCCCGCCGCGACGCCACGTCGGCCGGGCAGCTGTCGGACCTGCCGGTCACGGAGGCGGTCAAGCTGGTCCGTGGCCTCGACACGCGCCAGCTCCGCTCCGCGCTGCGGCGCGAGCGCGACGGCAAGGCCCGCAAGACGCTCGTCCAGCGGCTGGAGTCGGAGCTGGCCCGGCGCTGACGACGGTGGCGTGCCGGCCGTTACGGCGCCGCGAGGCCCACGCTGACCGTCCGGGTCAGCGTGGCGTTGTCGTCGTCGCCGTCCAGCGACCAGACCATCGCCCCGGCCAGGCCGGCCCGCCGGATGTAGAGCGTCTTCTGGAACACGACCGCCGGGTCGTCGTACGTCCAGAAGGTCGTGCCGTCGAAGAGCCAGGCGTGCCCGGCGCGCAGGTCGCGGTGGACGGTGTAGCCCTTGCCGGGCAGGGTCTTGAGCTGCTTGTAGTCCTCATAGCCGGCCTCGAAGGTGGCCGGCGCGGGCCCGGCCGCGGGCTGGAACAGCCCGTCTCCGCTCCCGGTGACGCCGGTCCAGCCGCGACCGTAGTACGGGATGCCCAGGACCAGTTTCCCGCGCGGCGCGCCGCGGGCGAGCCAGCCGTCGATCGCCACCTCGGCGGAGAAGTCCGGGCTGTCCGGCGCGCCCGACGGCACGCGCAGCGCGGACTGCTGGTTGGTCACCGGATCCCAGGAACCGTGGAAGTCGTACCCCTGCACCGTGGCGAAGTCGAGGTACCGGAAGATCTTCCGGCCCTCGTACCCGGCGTCCATGGCCGCCGGGTTGGCCGGCAGGAACGCGGTCAGCGCGTAGTGCTTCCGGGCCTGCCGGCCGTACGCGTCGAGTTGCCGGCGGAACTCGGCGAGCAGCTTGGTGAAGTTCTCCCGGTCCTCGGCGCGGACCACGTTGCCCGGCTCGCCCGGCCAGTTCGGCCACTCCCAGTCCAGGTCGATGCCGTCGAAGACGCCCGCGGCGGCGCCCGGGCCGCCGCTGCCGCCGTCCAGGACGGGAAGGTTGCCCTTGAGGTAGAGGTCGATGCAGGAGGCGACGAACGCCCGGCGGGACGCGTCGGTGCGTGCGGCGTTGGAGAAGTACGTCGACCAGCTCCAGCCGCCCAGCGAGATCATCACCTTCAGGTCGGGGTGCCGGGCCTTGAGCTTGGCCAGCTGGCCGAAGTTGCCGTTGAGCGGCTCGCCCCAGGCGTCGGCCACGCCGTCGACGCTCTCCTCCGCCGGGACGGGGCGCTGGTAGTCGGCCCAGGCGTCCCCCTCGCCCGGCCCGCCGTCCACGTAGCACCGTCCGTCCTCGCTGACGTTGCCGAAGGCGTAGTCGACGTGGGTGAGGCGGCTCGCCGCCCCGGAGCTGTCGAGCTTCTTCACCGGGAAGGCCCGGCCGTAGATGCCCCACTGGGTGAAGTAACCGACCCGGTGGTACCCGGCCCGGCGGGGTGAGCCGTCCGCGGCGCCCGCGGCGCTCGGCGGGGCAGCCGTGACCAGCATGGTCGACAGGGCGGCGAGGGCGGTGAGGCGGCGGTGGCGGAACGGTCGCATCGGCACTCCCACGTCGGACGGAGCGGGATCAGTTAAGAGACCTTTCTGATCGATGAAGCTAAGCCGGTCGGCATTCGCGGTCAAGAGCGCCGCGCGGAGTTGCTAGGCTGGCCGGGCGAGCGCCGAGAGACCGCGCTCCGATTCGAAGGAGACCGACATGACGGGCGACGACGACATCTCCGGGTGATTCCCGGCCCACCTCGTCGCATCCCTGTCTCGTCATCCGGGCGGCCGTGCCCTGCCCGGCTCAACCTTGAGGGTCTCTCCAATGTCCGACGCCTGCGTCGTTTGCAGCAACCTCTCCTTCTCCTGGCCGGACGACACCCCGGTCTTCCAGGACCTGTCCTTCACCGTGCCGCCCGGCCGGACCGGCCTGGTCGCGCCGAACGGCGCCGGCAAGACCACCCTGTTGCGGCTGATCGCCGGCGACCTCACCCCCACCGGCGGCGCCGTGACGGTGGACGGCGTGCTCGGTTACCTGCCGCAGAACCTGCCGCTGGCTGGCGACTTGACCGTGGCCCAGGTGCTGGGTGTCGACGCGGTGCTCCGGGCGCTGCACGCGATCGAGGCCGGTGACGCCCGCGAGGAGCACTTCACCACGGTCGGCGACGACTGGGACGTGGAGGAGCGCAGCCGGGCCGAACTCGACCGGCTGGGCCTGGGGGACGTCCCGCTCGACCGGCGGCTGGACACGCTCAGCGGCGGGCAGGTGGTCTCCCTCGGCCTCGCGGCGCAACTGCTCCGCCGCCCCGACGTGCTACTGCTCGACGAGCCGACCAACAACCTCGACCTCGAGGCGCGGCAGCGGCTGTACGCGGTGCTCCAGGAGTGGTCCGGCTGCCTGCTGCTGGTCAGCCACGACCGGGCCCTGCTGGACCGGATGGACCGCATCGCCGAACTCGACCGCGGTGAGGTGCGACTGTTCGGCGGCAACTTCACCGCGTACGAGGAGGCAGCCCGGGCGGCCCGGGAGGCGGCCGAGCGCACCGTGCGCGGCGCCGAGCAGGAGGTGAAGCGGGAGAAGCGCGAGATGCAGCAGGCCCGGGAGCGGGCCGAACGGCGGGCCGGCAACGCCGCCCGCAACCTCGACAGCGCCGGCCTGGCCCGGATCGTCGCCGGGGGGCTCAAGCGCAGCGCCCAGGAGTCGGCCGGCCGGTCCCGGCAGACGCACGCGAACCGGGTGAGTGAGGCCCAGTCCCGGCTCGACGAGGCCAGCCGGGCGCTGCGCGAGGACCAGACGCTGACCCTGGACCTGCCGGAGACCACCGTCCCCGCCGGCCGGACGGTCGTGGCGGGGGAGCGGATGCAGGTCCACCACGACGGCCGGGCCGTCTTCGCCGGGGTGGGGGTGGACCTGAGCATCCGGGGACCGGAGCGGATCGCCCTGACCGGCCCCAACGGCGCCGGCAAGTCCACCCTGCTCCGGCTGCTGCGCGGGGACCTCGACCCGGAGGGCGGGGAGGTGCGCCGGGGCGAGGGCCGGGTCGCGTACCTGTCGCAGCGGCTGGACCTGCTCGATCCGGATCGGACGGTGGCGGAGAACTTCGCCGCGTACGCCCCGGACCGGCCGCCGGCCGAGCGGATGAACCTGCTGGCCCGGTTCCTATTCCGCGGCGCGCGCGCCCACCTGCCGGTCGGCGTGCTGTCCGGCGGCGAACGGCTGCGGGCCACCCTCGCCTGTGTCCTGTACGCGCAGCCGGCTCCTCACCTGCTGCTGCTGGACGAGCCGACGAACAACCTCGACCTGGTCAGCGCGGGCCAGTTGGAGAACGCCCTGGGCGCGTACCGGGGAGCGTTCGTGGTGGTGAGCCACGACGAGCGGTTCCTCGCCGAGATCGGCGTGCGGCGGTGGCTCCGCCTCGACGGTGGCCGGCTCCGCGAGGTGCCCGCACCCGACCCGGCTTGAGCCCTCCGCCGCGCTCGGCGGAAGCGGGGTCTGGACGGACTTAAACTTGCACCGCTAGTTTATGCCGCATGGACCTTCAGCTCTCCGCCGAGCAGGTGGCGGCCCGGCGGCTCGCCGCCGAGTTCGTCGACCGGGAGGTGATGCCGAACGCGACGGCCTGGGACCGGCGGGAGGAGGTCGACCCCGACATCGTCGGGAAGCTCGGGCGGCTCGGCTTCCTCGGGCTCACCGTCCCCGAGGAGGACGGCGGGTCCGGCGGCGACCACCTCACCTACTGCCTGGTCCTGGAGGAGCTGGGCCGGGGCGACCCCGCCGTCCGGGGAATCGTCTCGGTGTCGCTCGGGCTGGTCGCCAAGTCCGTCGCCGCGCACGGCTCGGCGCCGCAGCGGGCCGAGTGGCTGCCCCGGCTCTGCTCCGGCGGCGCACTGGGCTGCTTCGCCCTCACCGAACCGGACAGCGGCTCGGACGCGGCGTGGCGTACACCGGCTCGCCGGCCCAGCTCAAGGCCGTCGCCAGCAGCGCGATCGGCGAGTCCGACCTGGTGCACCGCGACGGGATGTGGTTCCTGTACGCCTCGGTCGAGGTGGCCGAGGCGCCGTCGTATGAACCGGACGGCTTCCTCGGCGTGGACCTGGGCATCGCCAACATCGCCAATGACTCCGACGGCAACCGCTACGCCGGCACTCGGCTCAACGGCTACCGCCGCCGGCAGCTGCGGCTGCGGGCGCGGTTGCAGCAGAAGGGCACGAAGTCGGCCAAGCGGCTGCTGGCCCGGCGCACCAACAAGGAGGCGCGGCACGCCGCGAACGCCAACCACCGCATCGCCAAGACCATCGTGACCGAGGCTGCACGCACCGGTCGCGGTATCGCCGTCGAGGACCTGACGGGGATCCGCGAGCGGGTCCGGCTCAGGAAGCCCCAACGGGTCACGCTCCACTCGTGGTCGTTCCACCAGCTCGGCGGGTTCCTTGCCTACAAGGCACGCCGAGCGGGTGTACCGTTGGTCCAGGTCGACCCGCGGTACACCTCCCAGACCTGCCACGGCTGCAAGCACCGCGACAAGCGGAACCGGCCCGACCAGGAAACCTTCACCTGTCGGTCGTGCGGGGTCGTTGCCCACGCCGATCGCAATGCGGCTCTCAACATCGCCGAGCGCGGTGTCGAGAGTTGGGGCGCAGTCAACCGCCCGCACGTGGCATCACCTCGCAGCCAGCGAGGGGTTTGACCCACAAGCCCGCCCATTCACGAGCGGGTAGTTGACTCCGACGTGGAGGTGGCCGGCCCACCGGGTCGGCGTCGCCGGGAACTCGTCGCGGACGGCCCGTACCGTTTCGGCGAGCACCCGGGCCGCCGCGGCGGTGTCCGGCGGGCGGGTGCCCCCGTCGGTCAGCCCGGCGTAGAACGCGGCGGCGACCCGCGCGCTGTCCGGGGTCCGCCAGGTCGTGCCGACCACCCCCCGGAAGCCGGCGAGCTGGAACGCCGCCGCCAGGTGCAGCGGCTCGTCGGTCAACCGGGGGTGCGTCGCGGCGGAGCCGCACGCCGAGAGGAACGCCAGTTCGGCCCGCTCCAGGTGGTAGGAGCCCACCATGTGCGGGCTGAGCGTGCGCCCGCCACCGAGGCGCAGCCCGCCGGTCAACATCGAGGCGACGCGCGTGTCGGCCTCGGCGTGGCAGGCGAAGTGCGCGATCGGGTGCTCCCGGAGCGCGTCCTCGACCGCGTCCTGAGCCACCTCGGTCCCGGCCAGCACCGTGGAGCCGGGCAGCAGCCGGGCGACCTGCTCGACCTCGGCGCGTACCTGGGACAGCGCCGGCAGGTCCCGCGCGGTCGGCACGCCGACGACGGCGGCCGTGGCGGTCGTCGGCCGTGGCGGCCGGTCCGCCCCCGCGTGGGCCAGGGCCGTGAGGGTCGGCGTCCAGGACGACACCGCACGGTCGAGGACGGTACGCCGGCCGCCCGGCTCGCGGTGGTGACCGGCCGCGTGCAGCGGGAGCCGGGCCAGCGCGCCGACCG
>NZ_MUYZ01000299.1:0-8577 GCF_003013775.1 Micromonospora sp. MH33 | reverse complement strand
GCCTCGACCGGCGCGGGGGCGAACCCGGCCGGCAGCGGCCCGCCGGCCACCAGCGCCGCGACCAGTTCCGCCTGCCGTGCGGCCAGGTCCCCGCCGGTCATGTGACCACCGGGTACCCGGAGGCGGCGGCGAGGGCGTCCAGCTCACCGCGCAGCTCGGCGGCGGGCGGGTAGTGGCCGTCGCGCTCCAGCAGCAGCGCCGGGGGCCGGCGCCGGCCGCACAGCTCGCGGACCAGGTCGAGCACCTCGGCGGGGACCGGATCGGTGTGCGTGTCGTGGTAGAAACCGCCCTGCTCGGCGCCGCCGGCCACGTGCACGTAGGCGATCCGGTCCAGCGGCAGGCGGTCCAGCAGGGCGGCCGGGTCGCCACCCCGGTTGCGGGCGTTGGCGTGCACGTTGGCGACGTCGAGCAGCAGCAGCGCCCCGGTGGCGTCGAGGATCTCGGTGAGGAAGTCGGCCTCGTCCAGCTCGTCGTCCGGCCAGTCGAAGAGGGCGGCGATCGGCTCCAGCGCCAGCGGAACCGGCAGCTCCGCCTGCGCCCGCCGCACGTTCGCCACCACCGCGGCCACGGCCTCCCGGCTGCGCGGCAGCGGCAGCAGGTGACCGGCCTCCAGGCCGCCGGCCCGGACGAACGCGATGTGCTCGCTGACCAGCGGCGCGTCCAGCGCCGCGGCCACACCGGCCAGGTGCGCCACCCGGGCCGGGTCCACCGGTTCCGCGCCGCCGAGGGAGAGCTTCACCCCGTGGGGTACGAGGGTGACGCCGCGCCCGCGCAGCTCGGCCAGGCCGTCCGGGAGCGGCCCGGCCGGGGCGACCATCTCCGCGACCACCTCGACGAAGCGGAGCCCGGGCAGGCCGGCCACGAAGCCGGCGATCTCCGGCCGCCATCCGATGCCCACCCCGGACGGGCCGGTGGTCATCCGCCGCACCCGCCGCCGCCGCAGCCGCCCCCGCCCCCGCAGGAGCTGCCCCCGCCGCACGAGCTGCCCCCGCCGCACGAGCTGCCCGAGCTGCCCGAGCTGCCGCTCGCCCCCATCGCCTGGCGCTGGATCTCGGCCTGCTCGGCGAAGCCCGGATCCATGCTCCAGAGGGTGGCGGTGCCGAACAGCGCCACGCCCATCGCCGCGTCGGACGGGCCGTAGGTGGCGTACGCCGGTGCGGCGGAGGGGCGCAGCCAGGTGTGCTGCCGGCGCAGCTCGCGCAGCGCCTGGTTGGCCGCCCGGGTGCGCCACGGCACCCGGTTGAGCAGCACGAACGCGATGAAGAGCGGCACCAGGGTGAGCATCAGCCAGCCGGCGGGCCGGCCGTTGGAGATGCCGAAGAAGGCCCGGACGAAGCCGAGCGCCAGCAGGGCGCCGATCAGCATCGAGCCGCGGCGCAGCGACGCTCGCCGCTCCTTGTCCAGCGCCAGGCCCCGCCGCACCAGCCCGTCGCGCAGCTCGTCGAGGGCGCGCCGGACCCACTCGTCCCGGCCCAGCTCCCGGGAGCGCAGGCCCCGGCTGGCCGCGTGGTGGATCGCCTGGTCGAGGGGGGTGACCCCGGCGGGCAGCGGGTTGCCGGTGGTGAGCCGCCGGTCGGGGCGCACGCCGACCGCGCCGGCGCGGCGCAGCCCGCCGAGCGCCGTCCAGACGGCGAGCTGCTCGCCCCCGTTGAGGTACGCGGCCTGCTGCGGCCCGAGCGGCCCGGCGCCCTGTACCGGGGTGCCGGCCAGCGCGCGCCACCGGTACACCAGGGTGCCGACGACCAGTACGACGGCCGCCACGAGGTACCAGCGGAGGAAGACGGGGCCGGGGATGCCCCAGGTGTCGCCCGCAAGGACGGTCATGCTCTGCTCCTGTCGCGAGGGGTCGCGGCTCATTGTGGAGCAGGTGCGCCAGCGGTGATCTTTCCGGCCGGTCGAGTTACCGGACCGAGACCCGGACCGGTCAGTGCCGGCGGACGGCCTCCTCGACCAGGTCGAGCACCCGGCCCAGGTCACCGGCGGGACGGCCCATCGCCAGGTGCAGCACGAGCCCGTCGTACGCCAGCTCCAGGAACTGGGCCAGCACGTCGATCGGCACGTCGTCGCGGAGCACCCCGGCCTCCCGCTGCCGCAGCAGGCGCTCCCGGGTGGCCTCGGCGATCGCCGCCGAGCGTTCCGCCCAGCGCTTGGCGAACGCCGGGTCGGTGCGCAGCCGCCGGGAGACCTCAAGTTGGCTGCCGAGCCAGCCGGTGGTGTCCGGGGAGATGGCCCGGGCCAGCAGGTCCCGCATCACCTGGACCAGGCCGTTGCGGGCCACGGTCTCCACCATGACCGCGGCGTCGTCCTCGGCGACCGCGAGGAAGAGCGAGTCCTTGTCCCGGAAGTGGTGGAAGATCGCGCCCCGGGACAGCCCGGTGGCCTCCTCGAGGCGGCGGACGGTGGCACCCTCGTAGCCGTGTCGTGCGAAACACGCCCGCGCGGCGCCGAGGATCTCCTGCCGGCGCGCGTCGAGCTGGTCCTGGCTTACTCTGGGCACGTCACGATCGTTCCAGGTGGACCCGGTCGACGCAAACCGTACGTACGGCTTGAGATGCGGTTTCGCATGATCCTTCCGGTCGGCCCCGCCGGTTACCATCCTCCGGTGACCCAGGCCGTGCCCCTCCCCACCCGTCCGCTGACCGTGGCCACCGTGCAGGCCGAGCCCGTCCCCGGTGACGTCGCCGGCAACGCCGCCACCGCCGCCCGCCTCGTCGGCCGGGCCGCCGGCGCCCGGGTGGTGGTGCTGCCGGAGCTGTTCCTGCCCGCGTACCACCCGCCGACCCTGGGCGCCGACCCGGCCGGCACCGACGTGGCCGCCGACATCGAGGGCCGGGTCGACGACCCGCGACTGGACCCGCTGCGCGTAGCCGCCCGCGACGGCGCGACGAGCGTGGTGATCGGCGCGGCGGTCCGCCACCCCGACCGGCGGCGCACCATCTCCTCGCTGGTGGTCGACCCGACCGGTGCGGTCACCGTCGGCTACGACAAGCAGCAGCTCTGGAGCGGCGAGCGCGAGCTGTTCGTCGCCGGCCTGCGGGGCGCCACGCTGCTGGTCGACGACTGGCGGTTCGGCCTCGGCATCTGCTACGACGGCTGCTTCCCCGAGCACGGCCGGGCCGCCGCCGACGACGGCGCACACGGCTACCTCTGCCCGAGCGGCTACCTGGCCGGCTCCGAGCACCGCCGCGACCTCTACTACGCCGCGCGCGCCCTGGACAACACCATGTACGTGGTCTTCGCCAACTCGGTCGACGGCGCGGACCCGTGGCGGTTCAACGGCGGGGCGGCGGTCTACGAGCCGGAGGGCCGGGCGCTGGTCCGGGGCGCGGACACCGGCGAGGAGGTGCTGGTGGCGACCCTCGACCCGGCCGCCCTCGGTGCCACCCGGGCGGCCCACACCATGCTCGGCGACCGCCTGCCCGACCAGGGGCTCGCCCGTACGACGCTCGTCGGCTGACGGCCCGGTGCTCTCGGCCC
Source organism: Micromonospora sp. MH33 (assembly GCF_003013775.1). NCBI lineage: Bacteria > Bacillati > Actinomycetota > Actinomycetes > Micromonosporales > Micromonosporaceae > Micromonospora > Micromonospora sp. MH33. The sequence goes on along the minus strand of NZ_MUYZ01000299.1, from coordinate 5,100 downwards.
TGTCGGTGGCGCACCCCGGTCCCGTAGGGTTCCCGAGTGCCGTTGCTCCTGCTCGATCTGGACAACACCCTGCTCGACCGCGAGGGGCCGTTCCGCGCCTGGGGTGAGCGGTTCCTGGACAGCATCGGCGCGCCGCCCACCGACATCGACTGGTTGCTCTCCGTCGACGCCGACGGCCTGACCGACCGGTGGGACGTCGCGGACGCCATCCGGGACCGGTACGGGCTGCGCATCCCCTCCATCGACCTGGTCGAGGAGCTGCACGACGGCGTGGTGGCGTTCACCCGGTTGGACCCGCTGGTGGCGTGCGCGCTGCGGATCGCCGACGACGCCGGCTGGATGCCGGTGGTGGTCACCAACGGCACGTCCCGCCAGCAGGACGCCAAGATCCGCCAGACCGGGCTGGACCGGTACATCGCGGACTGGGTGATCTCCGAGGAGGCCGGGGTCAGCAAGCCCAACCCGCGGATCTTCGCGCTGGCCGCCCAGCGGGCCCGGATGCCGCTGCGCGGCGCCTGGGTGATCGGCGACAGCCCGGAGGCGGACATCGGCGGCGCGACCGCGGTCGGGCTGCCCAGCGTCTGGCTGCACCGCGGGCGCCGCTGGTCGGACACCCGGTTCGCGCCCACCCGCACGGTGGACGGGCTGATCGCCGCGGTGGCCGCCGTCCTGGCCGGCTGAGCGGTAATTCGGTTGACCCGCCCGGGGCCGCCCGTGACCATGGTGCGGCGCGAGGGCGCAGCCGGGCGGTGCCCGGTCGAGGAGAGGAGGTCGGTCATGGCCGTCATTGCAGGGTCGAACCACCTGCCTCCACCAGCCTCGATCGAAGGACCGATCCACCCGTGCGCGATCACGACTTCCCGGCGCCGCAGCGCCGTGGCCGCGGCAAGAGCCGCTTCGACGACGACGAATCCACCTTCCTGAAGCGGGGCCGGCACGCCGAGCCGGCTCTCGCCGACCCCGACACCGAGCCGGACGGGGAGGACCGCTGGTCCTCCTGGGACCAGGCCGTGCACGGGCCCGAACCCCACCCGGACTGGCTGGTCACCGAGTTGGCCGCGAAGGACACCGAGCTGGGTGTGCTGAAGACCGGCAAGGAGGCGGACGTCCACCTGGTCCGCCGGGCCGTGCCGGACACCGGCCGAGGCTGCCTGCTGGCGGCCAAGCGGTACCGGGACCCCCAGCACCGCCTCTTCCACCGCGATGCCGGCTACCTGGAGGGGCGCCGGGTGCGCCGGTCCCGCGAGATGCGGGCGATGGCCGGCCGGACCTCGTTCGGCCGCCAGGTGATCGCCGGGCAGTGGGCGGCGGCCGAGTTCGCCGCGCTCGCCCGGCTCTGGGAGATCGGCGCCGCCTCCGGGCGGATCGCCGTGCCCTACCCGGTGCAGCTGCTCGGCACCGAGTTGATGCTGGAGTTCGTGGGGGACACCGAGGCGGGCCAGGCCGCGCCCCGGCTGGCCCAGCTCCGGCCCGAGGGCGCCGAACTGCGCGACCTCTGGGAGCAACTGGTCGACGCGCTGGTCGTGCTGGCCCGCGCCGGGTACGCCCACGGCGACCTGTCCCCGTACAACCTGCTGGTGCATGCCGGGCGGCTGGTCATGATCGACCTGCCGCAGGTGGTCGACGTGGTGGCCAACCCGCAGGGCGCGGAGTTCCTGACAAGGGACGTCCGGGTGGTCGGCACCTGGTTCACCGCCCGCGGCCTGCCCGCCGCGGACACCGACCCGGAGGCGCTGACCGGGGTGCTGCTGCGGGAGGCCGGCCTCCGCTGAGCGCGTCGCGTCCCGGGCGGGTGACCGCCCGCCCGGGACGCCGGCGCCGACCCCCGGCCCGGGGTCACTGCAGGTAGCGCTCGACCTCGGGCACCGGGCGCTGGCCCTGGGCATCCGGGTCGCCGTGCGCCTGGCGTGCCGCCCGGCGGCGGCGGAGCAGGTCCCAGCACTGGTCGAGGGACTCCTCCAGGGCCCGTAGCCGCTCCTTGGCCTCGTCGTCGGTGCCGGCCTCGTGCTCCTGCGCGGCCGCGCGCAGCCGGTGCTCCTCGTCGACGAGTTCGGAGATCCGGCTCAGGATGGTCTTGTCGTCCATGCCCGAAGCTTGGCACAGGGGGCGGGCACGCGCCCGCGTTCTCCCCAGTCGGCCGGCAGGAGTTGATCGAGCTGGCCGCCGCCCGCGTGGCGGGCGGCTCGGCCGGCCGCGGCCGGCGGGTCGACGGGCGGTGCCGGCCGGACCTGCGCCGGAGGCCGGCCGCCGAGTCCACGGTGGAAGGCGGCCCGCGCCGGAAGCCTTCCGGTGTGGCGCATATCCCACGCGATCCATTGTCGACGGCGGGACTGTTGTTCAGTGAGATATTTTCCTTTCCGCCTTTTGATCCGTCGTTCAGGATGGCATGCTCGCGAGCAACGTCACGGGTCATGACGTTGTCGCGACCCTGGGTAGAACTGAGGGAGCCATTCACGTGGACGAGTCGCCGGTCGCGCCCCGACCCACCGGGCGGCCCCACCCCGTTCCCCTGCGGCAGATCCTGCCCGGCATGCTCCGCGACCCGGCCCGCGCGCTGATCGACGTGGGCAACCGGACCGGGGGTGATCTCGTCCGGCTGAACCTGGGATCGTTCCGCCCCTACCTGGTCACCCACCCCCGGCACGTCCAGCACGTGCTCCGCGACCGGGCGGACAACTACGAGCGGGCCGGCGACGGACTGTTCTGGCGCCCGGTCAAGCGGCTGTTCGGCGAGGGCATCCTCGGCGAGGGGCAGATCTGGTCGGCCAGCCGCCGGATGCTTCAGCCGATGTTCACCGCCAAGCGGGTGGAGGCGCTGATCGACGGCATGGCCGACGCGGTCCGGGACGCCGTCGACGAGCTGGACGAGCCGTTCCGCGCCGGGCGTGCCGTCGACATCGGCGCCGAGCAGGCCCGGATCGTCAGCCGGGCGATCATGCGGGTGCTCTTCGCCGACAAGATCTCCGTGCCGGACGCGTTGCGGGTGATCGACGCCCAGGACGTCATCGCCACCGCGGTGATCCCCCGGATCGTGGTGCCGTTCGCCCCGCTCTCCCTGCCGATGCCGGGGGACCGCCCGTTCCGCCGCGCGGTCCGCGTCGTCGACGAGGTGCTGGTGCCGATCGTCCGGGAGACCCGGGCGGTGGCCGACCAGGGCGACGACATCATCTCCACGCTCTGGCGGGCCCGGACCGACGACGGCCAGCAGCTCGACGAGCGCCAGGTCCGCAACGACACCGTGGCCATGTTCGCGGCCACCACCGAGACCACCATCAACGTGCTCACCTGGGCCTGGCCCCATCTGGAGCAGCGGCCCGACGTCGCCGACCGGCTCTACGCCGAGATCGACCGGGTGGTGGGCGGCGAACCGGTGCGCCGCGAGCACCTCGCCGAGCTCACCTACACCCGGATGGTCCTGGACGAGCTGCTCCGGCTCTACCCGATCGGCTGGATCATCCCGCGCCGCGCGGTGGCCGCCGACGTCATCGACGGCGTGCCCATCGAGGCCGGGGCGACCGTGGTGGCCAGCCCGCTGATCACCCAGCGGATGCGGCAGTTCTGGGACCGGCCGGACGAGTTCGACCCGGAACGGTTCCGGCCCGAGCGCGTCCGCGCCCGGCACCGGTACGCACACTTCCCGTTCGGCGGCGGCCCGCACCAGTGCCTCGGGATGTACCTGTTCTACCTGGAGGCGCAGCTCATCCTCGCCACGATGCTCAGCCGCTACCGCTTCCGGTTGCGCCGTCCCGGCGTACCCGGGCTGCGGCTGGCCGCGGCGCTGCGGCCACGGGGACGGGTCGAGCTGACCCTGCTCGCCGCCGACCGGCGGGCGGAGCCGGCATGACCGGCGGGGAGGTACCGGATCCGGTCGCCGCCGCGGCGGAGCAGGGGCGGATCTGCGCCCTCGCCGCCAAGGGCCAGCGTGACCTCCAGCGGTGCGCCGCCGGGCACGCCGAGCTGTTCCCCGGCCGGCCGTTCGACGCGACGTTGTTCAGCAGCATCGCCCTCGCGATGGCGTTCAGCGCCCCCTGGTGCACCGCCGAGGAGCTGGCGCTGACCAACCGGGCCGTGCTCTGGGGCTTCGCGGTCGACTGGCAGGTCGACCACCTGGCGGCCTCCCGGTCGGAGGTCGACCGGGTCGTCAAGACCTGCCTCGCCGTGGTCGACGGCGCCGCCCCCGACGACCCGCTGGGCCGGTTCCTCGCCGAGCTGCGCGACGACCTGGCCGCCACCCCCGCCTACGCCGAGCTGCGCGGGCCGTGGCGGGACGCGATGGAACGCACCCTGGACGCGATGGCCCGCGAGTGGGAGTGGAAGCAGGCCGACCACCCCGCCCTCGCCGACTACCTGGCGAACGCCGACAACCTCGCCGCGACCGTGGTGAACGTGGCGCACTGGATCCACACCGGGGACCCGGGCACGCACCGCGAGCTGCCCCGGCTCGTCGCGGTGAGCGACGAGGTGCAGCGGGCGCTGCGGCTGGTCAACGACCTCGGCACCCACCGGCGCGACCGGGAGTGGGGCGACCTCAACGCGCTGATGCTGGTGGACGACCCGGTGGAGATCGAGCGACGCCTGGCGGAGCAGGTCGACCACTGCCGCCGGCTGCTGGCCGACCTCGCCCCCGCCTGCCCCCGGCAGGCCGACTTCCTCGCCCGGCAGCTCGGCTTCACCAGCGGCTTCTACCGGCTCACCGACTTCTGGGGCGCCCAGTGAGCCTTACCGCCGGGCCCGCGCCGGTCACCCACCCCGGCGACGCGCGCGCCGCGCAGGCCCGGGACCTGGTCGCGGCCATGGTGGACAACCCGGCGGGGGAGACCTCGGCGTCGGTCTACGAGACCGGCCGGCTGGTCGCCCTGGCGCCCTGGCTGCCCGGTCACGACGTCCGCGTCTCCTGGCTGCTTGACCGGCAGCGCGGCGACGGTGGCTGGGGCGGCCCCGACGGGTACGCCCTGGTGCCCGCGCTGAGCGCCACCGAGGCCCTGCTGACCGTGCTGGGCCGGGGCGACCAGGGTGCGGCCGGGGCGCTGGCCGGCGCCGCGCACCGGGGGCTGACCTTCCTGGCCGGCGCCCTCGACGCCGGCGCCCCGCCCGACCTGC
>NZ_MUYZ01000298.1:0-8593 GCF_003013775.1 Micromonospora sp. MH33 | reverse complement strand
CCCGGCGTCCGGCGCGGTCCCGCCGCCCGGCGGCGCGGGGCCGGGTGTGGTCCCGCCGCGCACCGGAGGCGGGCCCGCCGCCGCTGGTGTGAACAGGGAGATAACCGAGTGATCCGATCGATGAGGGCCGGCCGGCGCGAGCCGCTGCCACCGACTCCGCACCCCTCCGGCGCCCGGCCGCCGGCGCTGCCGGCCGACGCGCTGCCCAAGCACGTCGCCGTGGTGATGGACGGCAACGGCCGCTGGGCCAAGGAGCGCGGGCTGCCCCGGACCAAGGGTCACGAGCAGGGCGAGCACAGCCTCTTCGACACCATCGAGGGCGCGATCGAGCTGGGCATCCCCTACCTGTCGGCGTACGCCTTCTCCACCGAGAACTGGCGGCGCTCGCCGGACGAGGTCCGCTTCCTCATGGGGTTCAACCGGGACGTCATCCGGCGCCGCCGGGACCAGCTCGTCGACCTCGGCGTCCGGGTGGTCTGGTCCGGCCGGGCCGGGCGGCTCTGGAAGAGCGTCATCTCCGAGTTGCAGACCGCCGAGGAGATGTCGCGCGGCAACTCGACCCTGACCCTCCAGTTCTGCGTCAACTACGGCGGGCAGGCGGAGATCGCCGACGCCGCCGCCGCGATCGCCCGCGACGCGGCCGCCGGCCGCGTCGACCCGGGCAAGGTCACCGAGAAGACCATCGCGAAGTACCTCTACCACCCGGAGGTCCCCGAGGTGGACCTCTTCCTCCGCCCCTCCGGCGAGCAGCGCACCTCGAACTTCCTGCTCTGGCAGAGCGCGTACGCGGAGCTGGTCTTCCTCGACACCCTCTGGCCGGACTTCGACCGCCGCCACCTCTGGTACGCCTGCGAGCTCTACGCCCAGCGGGACCGCCGCTTCGGCGGCGCGCTGCCCAACCCGGTGGCCCCCGTTACCTGAGGTCGCGCTTACCGACGCCGCCTGGTGGGTATCAATCCGGACAGCAGGCAGATTGCGGAGGTGAACCCACATGATTCAGAAGCGGATTGCCCAGTGGGCGGTCATGGCGGTCGCCGTGCCGCTGGCGGCGGCCGGGGCGCGCCGGCTCAGCCACTCCCTGGAGGCCCGTCGCGGCCCGACCGGGGTGAGCCGACTGCTCACCAAGGGCGCCGACGTGCTGCGGCCGCAGAAGGCCAAGCGTCGTCGGTTCTGGTGACGTCGACGGTCCGCCGCGGCGTCGCGGCGGACCGTGTCGCGGGCGCCCCGCATCCGGCTTTGCGGCCGGCAGCGGGGCGCCCGCGCGTACGATCGGCGCAGGGCGCGCCGCCGGGACGCGCCCGCCACGGGGGTGGGGGATGCACGATCTCCGGTTCAAAATGATCATGGCGTTGAACGCGGCGGACCTGGGCAGCCCGATCTGCGAGCAGGTCGCCGACATCTGCGCCGAGATCGCCGAGCAGCACTGCGCCGAACTCGGCCACATGCCGGCCGTACGCGCCGGGGAGATCGCCGAGCTGAGCACCGGCGAACCGGCGCTCACCTGGGCGCCGACCGAGACCGGGCAGCGTGCCTGGTGACGGCGACGGCGCCAGCTCCGGCGGTGGACGTCCGGCGGGCCGGGGACCGCTTCTTCACCCGGTTGTCCTGGCTCGACTCCAAGCACTCCTTCTCGTTCTCCCGGCACTACGACCCGGCCAACACCCACCACGGGCTGCTGCTGGTCAACAACGACGACGTGGTGCACCCGGGCACCGGCTTCGAGACCCACCCGCACCAGGACATGGAGATCGTCACCTGGGTGCTGCGCGGCTCGCTGGTCCACCAGGACTCCACCGGCCACTCCGGCGTCATCTATCCCGGCCTGGCCCAACGGATGAGCGCCGGCACCGGCATCCTGCACTCGGAGAAGAACGACTCGTGGCGGTTGGAGAACACCGCCCCGCACCGCGACCCGGTCCACTTCGTGCAGATGTGGGTGCTCCCCGACGAGGAGGGGATCGACCCGGGCTACGAGCAGCTCGAGATCGGCGACGAACTGCTGCGCGGTGGCCTCGTGCCGGTCGCCTCCGGGATGGACCGGTACGACGGCGCCTCCGCCATCCGGATCCGCAACGGGTACGCCACCCTGCACGCCGCCCGGCTCGGCCCCGGCGACTCGGTGAACCTGCCCGACGCGCCCTTCCTGCACCTCTACGTGCCCAGCGGCGCCGTGACGCTGGAGGCGACCGGACAACTCGGCGAGGGCGACGCGGCCCGGATCACCATGGCCGGGGGCCAGCGGGTGACCGCCGCCGAACCGGCGGAGATCCTGGTCTGGGAGATGCACGCCACGCTCGCCTGAGCGCGTTCACGCCTCCACTTCGGAGCGGTCACCCGCCCAGAGCGTGTGGAACGCCCCCTCCCGGTCCACCCGGTGGTAGGTGTGGGCGCCGAAGTTGTCCCGCAGCCCCTGGATCAGCGCGGCCGGCAGCCGCTCGGCGCGCAACGCGTCGAAGTAGGCGAGCGACGACGAGAAGGCCGGGGTGGGCACGCCCGCCCGGGCCGCGTCGGCCACCACCCGCCGCCAGGCCGGGACCCCGGCGCCGACCCGGTCGGCGAACCAGGGGGCGACCAGCAGCGTGGGCAGGTCCCGCTCGGTGTCGTACGCCTCCCGGATCCGGTCCAGGAAGCGCGCCCGGATGATGCAGCCGCCCCGCCAGATGGTGGCGGTGCCGCCCAGGTCGATGTCCCAGTCGTACTCCCGGCTGCCCGCGCGGATGTGGTCGAAGCCCTGCGCGTACGCGACGATCTTGCTGGCCAGCAGCGCGCGCCGGACGTCCTCGACGAAGGTGTCCCGGTCGTCCACCTGCCACTTCTCACCCGCGTCGGGGAACGCGCGGCGGGCGGCGGCGCGCTGGTCGGCGTGCCCGGACAGCGACCGGGCGAAGGTGGCCTCGGCGATGCCGGTGATGGGGATGCCGAGGTCCAGCGCGCTCTGCACGGTCCACCGGCCGGTGCCCTTCTGCTCGGCCTGGTCGAGCACCACGTCGACGAAGGGCCGGCCGGTCGCCGCGTCGGTGTGCCCGAGCACGTCGGCGGTGATCTCGATGAGGAAGGACTCCAGCTCGCCGCCGTTCCACTCCCGGAAGATCTCCGCGATCTCCGCCGGGCTCGCCGACAGGCCGGCCCGCAGCAGGTCGTACGCCTCGGCGATGAGCTGCATGTCGGCGTACTCGATGCCGTTGTGGACCATCTTCACGAAGTGGCCGGCGCCGTCCGGCCCGATGTGCCGGCAGCACGGGACGCCCTCCACCTGGGCGGCGATCCGCTCGAAGATGGGGCCGAGCTTCCGGTAGGACTCGGCCGAGCCACCCGGCATGATGCTCGGCCCGCGCAGCGCGCCCTCCTCACCGCCGGAGACGCCGGTGCCGACGAAGTGCAGCCCGTGCCCGCGCAGCGCCTCCTCCCGGCGGCGGGTGTCGGCGAAGTGCGCGTTGCCGCAGTCGACGACGATGTCCCCCTCCTCGAGCAGCGGGACCAGCTCGTCGATCACCGCGTCGGTGGGGGCGCCGGCCTTGACCATGACGATCACCGCGCGCGGGCGCTCCAGGGAGGCGACGAAATCGGCCATCGACTCCGACGGCACGAACGTGCCCTCGCCGCCGTGCTCGGCCACCAGGCTGCGGGTGCGCTCCGGCGAGCGGTTGTGCAGCGCCACGGTGAAGCCGTTCCGGGCCAGGTTCCGGGCCAGGTTGCGGCCCATCACCGCCAGGCCGGTGACCCCGATCTGCGCCGTCGCCTGCTGTGCCATGCGTACCGCCACCCCTCGTCTCCGGTGCCCGTGCTGCGACCGTATCGCGGTCCGCGCGGGGGTGGGCCGGGACGTCGACGCCGGGTGAGGTCGCGGTGGCGGTCCGTCCTCAACGCGCCGCGCCGGTGGTGCCGGTAATTCGGGTGCGCGCCGCACGCGGGTGGGTTAGCGTGTGGACATGCGTAACTGACGCCCCCTCTCCAAGGCCCGGTCCACCGTGCGTACCGCCGTGGACCGTGCGCCCCGGGCGTCCGCATCCTCCCGTCACCGTCGGTGGCGTGGTGTTCCTGGCCGGACCCGCCCGGGTGTTCCCCGCTCGCCGTGCCCACGGGTGCCCGACAGTCAGGAGGCAGCGTATGCCCGCCAAGCGCAGTCCGAAGAAGTCCCGTAAGCAGCCGCCGAAACCGTCCGTGGTGGACGTGACCCCGCCGGACCCGGACACGCTGACGGTGGCGTCCCCGGTTGCCCTGCCCGCCCTGGCGGACACCCCACCGCCGCCCAAGGCGGGCCCACCGGCCGGGCGCGACGCCCGCCTCGCCGGGCGCAGCCAGCGCGCCGGCCAGACGCGGTTCTACGCGTTCCGGCGGAGCTGAGGTCGTCGGGTGCAGTTGTCGCCGCTCCGGCGACGACAACTGCACCCCAAGCGGCGGGAAGCGCCCCACGCGCCCGCCTCCGCGGCTCAGGCCGCGGCGGTCGCCGGGGTCGCCGTCCCGGCCGGCGCCTCGACCGCGGGGCGCCGCGCGACGCCGAGCGCCAGGCCCACGAAGCCGGCCACCATGAGTACGCTCACCGCCACCTTGACCGGGACGCCCGTGCCGACCAGATCCAGCACCTGCCCGGCGGTGAGGAGCAGCGGCACCCACAGGGCCACCAGCCGGGCCCGCCAGGCGCCGAAGGCCAGCACGAGGAGGCCGACCAGCCAGCCGAGCAGCCACACCGCGAACGAGGCCATCACGAACGGGTCCCCGTCGATCGCGGTGGTCACCGGCCGGGCGGCGTCGGCCGCCACGCCGCCGCCGGCCAGGGCCCCGAAGAAGGCGTTGTACTGCCACAGGTGGACGGTGGAGAAGTAGAGCCCGAGCAGCGCCATGGCACCGCCGATGACGGCCGCCACCGGCCTGCGCCGGTGCAGCGTGGCGGCCAGCCCGAGCGTCGCCGGCAGCAGCAGCAGATGGGCCAGCGCGAACAGGATGGTCTCCACCCGCCACGCGACCAGGTTCCCGGCGGCCACCGCCACGTTCCCGGCGGTCTCGGCGACGTCGTCCGGGAACATCACCCAGTAGAAGGCGTTCGCGACGCCGTACACCACGCCGCCGCCGAGCAGGGCGCCCGCGGTGAGCCGCCGGCCCGTCCGCCCTCCGTTGCTGTCGTCCATCAGTGTCTCCTTCCGAAGTCGTGGGAGGGACGCTAGGGGCCGCACCCGGACCGGGTCGTCGGCGCGGAGGTTGATCCGCGGGTGGAGTGTCGGCGGCCGTCGCTACACCCGTGGGTGGACGCGGAGACACGCCCGCCGTGGCTACCCTTCCGGCATGTCTGCCGCCCTCGACGTCCGGGCCCGGTGGCGCGGCGTGGCCACCTCGCTCGCCGGGGCCGCGCTGTTCGCGTTCGGCCTGGCCGAGCTGTACGTCCCGCTGGCCGGCTACGTCGAGGGGCAGGGGCCGGACCTCGCCGCGCTCTCCGCCGGCTGGCTCGCCGTCCTCACCGTGCTGCTGGTCGGCTACGGCCTCGCGGTGGCCGGCTGCACGTCGTACCCCCGGACGGCCGCCGTCGTCGCCGGCGCCTGCTTCACCGCGCAGAGCTTCACGCCCGTCCTGCCGGAGTGGCCGGTCGTGCCGCTGCTGGCGCTGGTCGCCGCCACCTTCGGCTGTGTCGCGGTGGGTGGCCGGGCCGCTCCCACGGTCGCCGTGGCCAGTTACCTCCTCCCGCTCGGGATCGAGAACGCCGTGGCCGGTGACTCCGACTGGATCTTCATCCTGTTCGTGGGGCTCGCCGTGCTGGGTCCCGGGTACGCCGTGCGGATGCGGCGGGCGCAGGCGGCCCGGCTGGTGGCGCTGGCCGCCGAGCGGGAGGCCGCCGCCCGGACGGACGAGCGGCTACGGGTGGCCCGGGAACTCCACGACATCGTTTCGCACGGGGTCTCGGTGATGGTGCTGCAGGCCGCGGCGGCGCAGGCCGTGCTCGATTCGGACCCGGGTGCGGCCCGCGCGTCCCTCGACGCGGTGCAGGAGGTCGGGCGCGACGTGGTCACCGAACTGCGCCGGCTGCTGGTCATCCTTCGCGGCGCGGAGACGGCCCCGGAGGGGCTGCCGTCGTTGCGGCGGATCGACGCGCTGACCGCCGGGGTGGGCCTCGCCGGCGGGCGGGTCGACGTGACCGTCACGGGTGACCTTGACACGATCCCCGCCGCCGCCGACGTCAGCGGTTACCGGATCCTCCAGGAGGCGCTGACCAACGCCGCCCGGCACGCGCCGGGCGCGAGCGTCCGCGTCTCGATCGAGATCGCCGGTGACGCCGTCCGGCTGCACGTGGCCGACGACGGGACCGGCCCGGCCCGGCGGAACGCCGGCACCGGGCACGGCCTGACCGGCATCCGGGAGCGGGTGGAGCTGTTCGGCGGTACGGTCAGCGCCGGTCCCCGCCCGCAGGGCGGCTTCGAGGTGCGCGTCACGCTGCCCTTCGACGCCGACGCGTCGGCCGGCGCACTGGCCACGGCGGGGGTCACCGGATGACCCGGGTCCTCATCGCCGACGACGAGGCGCTGGTACGCGGCGGCCTCCGCATGATCCTCACCGCGCAGCCGGACCTCGAGGTGGTCGCCGACGCCGCCGACGGCGAGGAAGCCGTGCAGCTGGCGACCCGGTTCGCGCCCGACGTCGTGCTGATGGACATCCACATGGCGCCGGTGGACGGGATCGCCGCGACCGAGCGGATCCTGGCGGCACGGAGCGACACCCGGATCATCATGCTGACCACCTTCGACCTCGACGAGTACGTCTACCGGGCGCTGCGGGCCGGCGCCTCCGGGTTCATGCTCAAGACCACTCCACCCCGGGAACTGGCCGAGGCGGTGCGGACCGCGGCACGGGGCGACGCCCTGCTCTCCCCGTCGATCACCCGTCGCCTGATCGACCACTACACCGCGACCGCGTCGGTGGTCGCCCACCCGGGCCTCGCCGAGTTGACCGCGCGGGAGACCGAGGTGCTGCGGATGATGGCGCTCGGCCTGTCGAACCGGGAGATCGCCGACCAGCTCTTCGTCGGCGAGGCGACCGTGAAGACGCACGTGAACCGCATCTTCGCGAAGCTCGGGGTGCGGGACCGGGTGCAGGCGGTGGTGCTGGCGTACCGGAGCGGGGTGGCCCAGCTCCGGCGGTAGCGGGTCTCCGCCGGTCAGCCGATCAGCGGGCGGAACGTGCCGAGTGCGACGCTGGCCGCCAGCGCCGCGCCGGCCAGCACCGCCGCCGCGGTGACCAGCAGCGCGTCCGCCCGGGTGAAGCGCTGCCGGCGGGCGACCGTCCGCGGGGTGCCGGCGTCGAAGCCCCGGGCGTCCATGGCGACGGCCAGCCGGGTGCCCCGCCGGATCGCCCCGACCAGCAGCGCGAACGCCGTCGACCCGAACAGCCGCAGCTTGGCCACCGGGTTGCGGCCGGCGTCCACGCCCCGGGCCCGGCGGGCCATGCTGATCATCCGCCACTCCTCCTCCAGCAGCGGCACCAGCCGGAACGCGGCCAACGCCCCGATGGCGAACCGGGCGGGCGCCTTCGCGTTCTGGATCAACGCGTCGGCCAGGTCGGTGGGGTCGGTGGTCGCGAAGACCAGGATCCCGGGCAGCGCCACGGCGAGCATCCGCAACACCAGGCCCAGCGCGGTGACCAGCACGCCCTCGGTGACCAGGACCGGGCCCGCCTCGACCAGGACCCGGCCGGAGCGGTCGGCGGCGAAGAGCACCAGGGTGACCAGGATGCCGCCGGCGCCGGCCAGCAGCGGCCAGGCCCGCCGGGCCAGCACCCGGTAGCGGACGCCGAACAGCGGCAGCACCGCCAGTTCGACGGCGATGGCGATCGCCGGAGCCACCGGGTCCAGGGTGGCCACCAGGATCAGGGTGAAGACCAGCGCGGCCGCCAGCTTCGCCACCGGGTTGCGCCGGGCCAGCGGCGCCCCGGCCGCGGCGACCGGCTCCACGCTGATCACCGGCACTCCCAGGTGCGGGTGCGGCCTGTGGCGGCGGGGGTCATCGGCGCTCCAGGGTGACGGTGCGGTCGGCCAGCGCGGCGACGAAGTCCGCGTCGTGGGTGACCGCGACGACGCCGTGGCCGGCGTCCCGCAGGTCAGCGAGGAGATCGACCAGTTCCCGCCAGGTCCGCCGGTCCTGGCCGAAGGTCGGTTCGTCGCAGATCAGCAGGCGGGGCGCGGTGGCCAGGGCGGTCGCCACGCTCAGCCGCCGCGCCTCCCCGCCGGAGAGGGTGTACGGGTTGGCGCCGGCCAGCCGGTCCAGCCGCAGCCGCTCCAGCAGCGCGTCCACGGTGGCCGTCACGGCCGCCTCGGGCTGCCCGGTGCGGCGCGGGCCGAGGGCCAGTTCGTCGCGGACGGTGCCGGTGACGAACTGGTGTTCCGGGTCCTGGAAGACCGAGCCGATCCGGCCGGCCAGGGCGGGGGCCCGCCAGCGGTGCGGGGGAGTGCCCGTGTCGCGGCCGGCGAGGGCGGGGGTGGCGGCGGCCGTACCGGCGCCGGGGCGGAGCAGGCCGCCGAGGAGCAGGGCCAGGGTGGACTTGCCGGCGCCGTTCGGGCCGAGCACGGCGAGCGCCTCGCCGGCGCGTACCCGAAGGTCGGTGGGGGCCAGCC
>NZ_MUYZ01000297.1:0-8597 GCF_003013775.1 Micromonospora sp. MH33 | reverse complement strand
CGGGAAAAGTTCCCGGCGTGGGCCGGACCACGGAATGGGCCGAAGGACCCTGTCGGGCACAGGTACGCCGCGTAACCTCGTCTGACGTGATCCCCGCCCCGCGCGACACCTCTGCCGGCCGCCCCGCGGCGGCCCACGAGGCTGCGCGGGACGCCGCGACCGACTGTGCGCTGGCCGCCCGCGACGGCGACCCGGCCGCCCAGGCCGCCTTCGTCCGGGCCACCCAGGCCGAGGTGTGGCGCTTCGCCGCCGCCCTGGTCGACCCGGACAGCGCGGACGACCTGACCCAGGAGACGTACCTGCGGGCGTTCCGGGCGCTGCCCGGCTTCGAAGGGCGGTCCACCGCACGGACCTGGCTGCTCGGCATCGCCCGGCGGGCCTGCGCCGACCACCTGCGCACCGTGGTCCGCCGGCGGCGGCTGGACCAGCGGCTCGCCGCGCACGCGGCCGCCGACCGGCCGTACCCGGACCCGGCCGGGCAGCTCGGCGCCACCGACCTGGTCCGCCGGCTCCCCGCCGAACGGCGCTCCGCGTTCGTGCTCACCCAGCTGCTCGGCCTGTCGTACGCCGAGGCCGCCGCGGTGGAAGGGGTGCCGGTGGGCACCATCCGTTCCCGGGTCGCCCGGGCCCGCGACGAGCTGGTCGCGGCCGTCGGCGACGCGCTGGCGGGTTGATCGTGGAACTTTCCTCGGAGACCGGCCGTCCAACGACCGTGACCGCAACCCGTACCCGGGCCGCCCGCTGGCCCGCCGTCCGGCCCTGGCTCGGCATCGCGGCCCGCCTCGGCCTGGCCGCCGTCTGGTTGGTCGCCGGTGGCGCCAAGGTCGACGACCTGGCCGCCTCCGGCCGGGCCGTCAACGCCTACCAGGTGATGCCGTACGACCTGGCCACCGTGATCGGCGCCGCGCTGCCCTTCGTCGAGCTGGCGCTCGGCGTGCTCCTGCTGGTCGGGCTGGCCACCCGGGTGGTCGCGGGTGTCTCCGCGGCGCTGCTGCTGGTGTTCGTCACCGGCATCGCCTCGGCCTGGTCCCGTGGCCTGGCCATCGACTGCGGGTGCTTCGGCAGCGGCGGGCAGCTCGCCGCCGGCCAGGCCCCGAGCTACCTCCCGGAGATCCTCCGGGACCTGGGATTCCTGGTACTGGCCGGATTCCTGCTGATCTGGCCCCGCACCCCGTTCTCGGTGGACGGCTGGCTGGCGGGCGAATCACCCGTGGAGGACGCCGATGAGTAGTCGCAAGGGGCGGAAGAACGCGGCCCAGGTGGTCCGCGCCCAGATCGCCCGGGAGAAGCGACGCACCCGTACGATCTGGACCTCCGTCGCCGCGGTGGCGGTGCTGGTGATCGCCGGGTTGATCGGCTGGGCGGTCTACTCCAGCCAGAAGTCGGAGACCTTCACCACCCCGCCCGGCGCCAACCCGCCCGGCACCGCCATCGTCCTCGGCCAGGGCCCGGTCACCGTCGACCTCTACGAGGACTACCTCTGCCCGGTCTGCAAGCAGTTCCAGCAGACCAGCGGCGCGACGCTCAACCAGCTGATCAGCGACGGCAAGATCCGGGTGAACTTCCACCCGGTTGCCTTCCTCAACCGCTTCTCCACCACCGAGTACTCCACCCGCTCCTCGGCCGCCGCCGGCTGCGCCGCGCAGGGCGGCAAGTTCAAGGAGTTCACCGACCAGCTCTTCGCCCGGCAGCCGGCCGAGGGCAGCGCCGGGCTCAGCGACGACGAGCTGATCGACATCGGCGCCGGCGTCGGGCTGAACCGCGACGACTTCGGCTCCTGCGTCAAGGACGGCAAGTACAAGGGGTGGACCGGGCACGTCACCGACGACGCCAGCAAGTCCGGCGTGACCGGCACCCCGACCATCCGGGTCAACGGCAAGGACGTCGCGGACCGCAGCCCGGACGGGATCAGGGCGGCCGTGGAGGCGGCCGGCAAGTGATCCCCGCACCGCTTCGGCGGGCCGGTCTGGTGGTCACCGCCGCGCTCGCCGCGCTCCTCGCCCTCGCCACGCCGGCCGCCGCGCACGGCGCGGACGCCCCCGCCGGCACGAACTACCGGGCCGAGGTCACCGGGGTCGGCCCCGCCCGGCCCGGGCTCACCGCCCGGATGGTCGAGGCCGGCGCCCGGCTGGAACTGACCAACCGCACCGGGGCCGACGTCGAGGTGCTCGGCTACTCCGGCGAGCCGTACCTGCGGATCGGGTCCGGCGGGGTGTACGAGAACAGCCGCTCCCCCGCCACCTACCTGAACCGCACCCTCGCCGGGGACACCCCGCTCCCGCCGGAGGCCGACCCCGCGGCCGCGCCGGCCTGGCGGCGGATCTCCGACGGGCCGACCGCCCGCTGGCACGACCAGCGGACGCTCTGGCTGGAGTCGGAACCGCCGGCCCAGGTGGCCGCCGACCCGGGCCGCGAGCAGCGGGTCCGCGACTGGGTGGTGCCGCTGCGGGCCGGCACCACGACGGTCGAGGTGCGCGGCACCCTGGACTGGGTGCCGCCGCCGGACGCGTACCCGTGGTGGGTGGCGGCCACCCTCGGTCTCCTGGTGATCGGCGCGGCCGGGCTGGTCCCGGCCGGCACGGCCACCGGCGTCCGCGCGCTGCGCGGGGTCGGCGCGCTGCTCGCCCTGGGCGGGGCGGCGACCGTGGCGTTCACCGTCGGCAAGGCCGTGGACACCGGCGCCGCCGGAGCCGGCGGGATGCTGCTCGAACTGCTCACCGGGCAGCTGTGGACGCTACTCACCGGCCTCGGCGCGCTGGCCGCCGGCGGGTACGCCCTGGCCCGCCGCCCCGCCGCCGACTTCGCGCTGGCACTGGCGGGCGCCTGCCTGGCGCTGTTCGCCGGGATCGCGAACGTGGCCGTCCTGTCCCGTTCGGTGCCCCCGGTAGCCGGCCCACCCGGCCTCACCCGCGTGCTGGTCACCGTGGCCCTGGCCACGGGCACCGGCGCGGTCGCCGCCGGCCTGCTCCGCCTGCGCACCGCCTCCCGAGCGGCCCTGCGCACCCGCGCGACCCCGGTCCGCTGAGCCCCTCTCGCGATCTTGCAGTTGCGGCCCGTGAGCTGCCGCCTCAGTCCCGGTCCACGCGGGCCGAAAGCGCAAGGGTCAGGAGCGGCGGGGGGCGAAGCCGTACGGAAGCTCCAGGCGGTGTTGCGCCAGCAGCGCCTCGTCGGAGAGCAGGTCCAGCGTGGGGGCGTCGGCGACGATTCGGCCCGCGTCCAGGATCACCGCGCGGTCGCAGAGCTCCGCCGCGTACGGCAGGTCGTGGGTGACCATCAGCAGGGTCACCGGGAGGCCACGCAGAATCTCCGCCAGCTCCCGGCGGGCGGCCGGATCGAGGTTGGACGACGGCTCGTCCAGCACCAGGATCTCCGGGCGCATGGCGAGCACGGTGGCCACCGCCACCCGGCGGCGCTGCCCGAACGAGAGATGGTGCGGGGCCCGGTCCCGGTGCTCCCCCATCCCCACGGCGGCGAGCGCCTCGTCCACCCGGGCGGCCAACTCCGCCCCGCGCAGCCCCAGGTTGGCCGGCCCGAACGCCACGTCCTCGGCAACGGTGGGCAGGAAGAGCTGGTCATCCGGGTCCTGGAACACGATGCCCACCCGGCGCCGGATCTCGGCCAGGGTGTCCCGGTCCCGGCTCACCGTCAGGCCGCCGACGCTGACCGTCCCCTCGGTCGGGCTGAGGATGCCGTTGAGGTGCAGCACCAGGGTGGTCTTGCCGGCGCCGTTCGGCCCGAGCAGCGCCACCCGGTCGCCGCGCGGCACGGTCAGGTCCACCCCGTGCAGGGCGACGTGACCGTCCGGGTACGCGTACCGGACGCCACGGACGTCCAGGGAGGGCGGCTGCTGCACGTACCCGATCATGTCAGCACGAGCGCGACGGCGGCGATGGAGGCCGCGATCGCCGGCACCGTCGCGGCGGCCGCCCACTGGCCGGCGGTGGCCGCGCCCGCGCCCTGCCACACCGCCGGCATCCGGCCGGTGTAGCCGCGGGAGACCATCGCCAGGTAGACCCGCTCGCCCCGCTCGAAGGCCCGCAGGAAGAGCGCGCCGACCCCGGCGGCGAACCCGCGCAGCTGCCAGAGGAAGCGCGGGTCGTCGCCCCGGGACACCCGGGCCAAACGCATCCGCCGGGCCTCCCCCACCAGCACGTCCAGGTAGCGCAGCATGAAGGTGGCGATCTGGGTGAGGATCTGCGGACAGCGCAGCCGGTCCAGGCCGACGATCAGGTCCCGCGTCGTCGTGGTCGCCGCCAACAGGAGCGACGCGAGTACGCCGAGCGTGCCCTTGGCCAGGATGTTCCACGCGCCGTGCAGCCCGTCGACGGAGAGGCTCAGCCCGGCCACCTCGACCCGCTCCCCCGTGCCGAAGAACGGCAGCGCGAACGCGAACAGCACGAACGGCAGCTCGATCAGCGCCCGGCCGAGCAGCCAGCGCGGTCCCACCCGGGCCAGCGCCGCCACGGCGCCGACCAGCAGGGCATAGCCACCGAAGGCCCAGTACGCCTCCCGGGGCGTGGCGACCACCGCGACGGTGAACAGCACCATCGCGACGATCTTCACCTCCGGCGGGAGGCGGTGCACCCGGGAGGACGACTCGCGGTAGAGCACGTGGGCGTGGCCGGCACCCATCCGGGGCTCAGCGGGTGCCCGAGGCGCGCGCCGCGCGCTCGTCGGCGGTCGGGTCGCTCGCGCGGCCAGCCGGGCCGGTCGCCGGGGCGGCAGCCGGACCGTTCGTCGGGCCGGTCGCCGGGCCGCGGCGGCGTGCCAGCCAGAACAGGCCGCCGCCGAGGGCGAAGGTGAGCAGCACGCCGAGCACGCCGGACAGGCCGGTGGAGAGGAAGCCGTTGCTCACCCCCCGGACGCCGTAGTCGGCGAGCGGGCTGTCGGCCAGCTCGTGGTCCTTCGCCTGCTGGGCCGGGCAGCTGCCGCCGGTGATCTCGTCGTCGGCGTTCACCGTGCAGCCCTTGAGCAGCGACGAGTCGAGCCCGTCCGGGTGGGCCGAGGCGTAGTTGCTGACCACGCCGGCCAGCAGCAGGGCGACCAGCAGACCGCCGAGGACGAACGGCCAGGAACGCTTGCTCATCGGGCACCTCCGGCGACCGGGACGGCGGGAGCCGGCACGGCCGGCTTCAGGGCGCGCAGGGCGTACACCAGGTCGGGGCGGACCTTGGCGACGGTGACCACGGTGGTCGCCGTGATCAGGCCCTCGCCGATGCCGATCAGCAGGTGGACGCCGGCCATCGTGCCGGCCAGCCCGGTGAGGTTGCCGCCCAGGTCGGTGGTGCCGCCCAGCCAGTACTGGAGCACGAAGCCCTGGGACGCCACCAGGACGCTGGCCAGCGCGGAGACGAAGGCGGTGACGGCGAGCCCGGCCGGGGTGCGCGGCAGCACCCGCAGCAGCAACGCGATCAGCAGATACGCGGCTGCGGTGCCGAGGAGCGCCATGTTGGTGATGTTGAGGCCGAGCATGGCCACCCCGCCGTCGCCGAAGACCAGCGCCTGCACGACCAGCACCACGGCGACGCAGAGCGCGCCGACCCACGGGCCGACCAGCATCGCGGCGAGGGCGCCACCGAGCAGGTGGCCGCTGACCCCGGCCGTGAAGATCGGGAAGTTGAGCATCTGCACGGCGAAGATGAACGCGGCCACCAGGCCGGCCATCGGGGCCAGCCGGTCGTCGAGGTCACGGCGCCCGCGCAGCACGCAGAAGGTGAGCACGGCCAGCGCGAGGGCCGCGAACACCGCGGCGACGGGACCGTCGATGATCCCGTTCGAGATGTGCATCGCCAGGGTTTCCACCCGCTGAGCTTATTTGCGTACGGTCGTTGTTGCCAATCCCTTGCAACAAGCCATGGTGATCATCACGCGAGCGGCGCGTCGCCACCCGCACCGGACCGGACGGCGGCGGTATCGTCAGCGCCATGACCGACCGCCTGAACCCCGGCGACCCCGCCCCCGAGTTCACCCTCCCCACCGACAGCGGCGGGACCCTGTCCCTGGCCGACCTGCGCGGCCGCAAGGTCATCCTGTACGCGTACCCGGCCGCCATGACGCCCGGCTGCACCAAGCAGGCCTGCGACTTCCGCGACTCGCTCGCCTCCCTCCAGGCCGCCGGCTACGAGGTGGTCGGCATCTCCCCCGACAAGCCGGAAAAGCTGGCCAAGTTCCGCGACCGGGACGCCATCACCTTCCCGCTGGTCGCCGACACCGACAAGGCCGTGCTCACCGCGTACGGCGCGTTCGGCGAGAAGCAGATGTACGGCCGGACCGTCACCGGGGTGATCCGCTCGACCTTCGTCATCGACGAGGACGGGAAGATCGAGCGGGCGCTCTACAACGTCAAGGCCACCGGGCACGTCGCCAAGCTCCGCCGGGACCTCGGCCTCGACTGAGCCTGTCGTACGCCGCCGCTACCCTGCGCGCATGCCGCGGTACAAATACTCTCCCGAGACTCTTTCGGCAGCAGCGGCGGAGGCACGGAGCATCGCCGAGGTGCTTCGGCTGCTGGGAATACGAATGAGCGGCGGCTCGCACGCCCACATCAGCCGGCAACTCAAGCGCTTCGGCATCGACACCTCACACTTCACGGGACAGGGGCACAACCGTGGAGTGCAGGGTTACCGGCAGGCACCGTCGGAGACTCTGGTGCGCCTGCCGCCGGACGCGGCCCGAACGCCCGGCTTCCGGCTCCGGCGCGCCCTGGGTGCCATCGGCGTGCCCGAACGGTGTGAGATCTGCGGCCTCGGCCCGAGGTGGCAGGGCGCTCCACTCGTCCTCCACGTCGATCACATCAACGGCGACCGACTCGACAACAGGCCAGCCAACCTGCGGCTATTGTGTCCCAACTGTCACAGCCAGACGGCAACCTTTGCCGGCCGCGTGCGAACGCAGGTCGACGCTTCAGCCTCGCCGGGCGTCTCTGCTCGCAGCGAGTCAGGTGACGGACCGCCGCCGGACGTCGAGACCTTGGTCAGAGGGGTCAGCGCCGGCCACGTGACAACCCTGGAGGCTGCCCGCCTCCTCGGCTGCACAAGAGACCACGTGAGCAGGATGCGGCGGCGCCTCGAAGCAACTGGAACCATCGCACCGCCATCGCGCGTTCGTGACCGGCCGGTCCAGCACCGGTTCCGGGATTCCGTCATCCGGTTCGCACTCGCGCACCCTGAGGCCGGATCCCGGAAGATCGCCGAGGCGCTGACCGACGCCTCAGGCACCGAGGCGGCGATCAGTCATCGCACCGTCCAGGCGATCCTCCGGGAGGCTGGGCTCACCACGCTGGAGGCCCGACGCTCTAGACTCAGCAGGTCCGCGGGAGTGGCGTAACAGGCAGGCGCGATAGGTTTAGGTCCTATTGTCCGAAAGGACGTGGGGGTTCGACTCCCCTCTCCCGCACCAGACCGATGTCGTGAAGGTCACGAACGCGGGTTCACGTGGCGTCGCCTCGCGCAGGATGGCGGGCGTGAACCTGCGTTTCGTCCTGGACCCCGACCTCACCCCCGAGCTGCGCGAGCAGATCATCGCCCTCTGGGTGGACGTGACCAACGCCGGCGGCGCGGTCGGCTTCGTCGCCCCGGTGACCGAGGCCGAAGTGCGGCCCACGGCCGCGGCGACCTTCGCCGCGATCACCGACGGGCCCGACCGGCTGCTGGCCGGCTACGAGGGGGACCGCCTCGTCGGCGTCCTCATCATCGCGGACAACCGGTTCCACCTGAAGACGCACTGGCGGGTGCTGAAGCGGGTCATGGTGCATCCCGACACGCAGGGGCGCGGCCACGGCGCAGCGCTGATGCGTGAGGCGGAGCGGATCGGCCGGGAAGTCGGCCTGGCGGCGCTGCACGTGACGGTCCGGGACGGGCTGGGCCTGGGTGGCTTCTACGAGCGCCTCGGCTACCGCGAGGTCGGGCGGCTGCCGGGCGCTCTCCGGCTCGCGCCGGGGGACGACCGGGACGAGGTCTTCATGTGGCTCGACCTGAACTCCGCCGCGGCCTGACTCCGCCTCCGCCGCGGTCAGCCGCAGCCGGCGGGGACCGGGGCGAGGTTGGCCGGCGGAGCGGCGGCCGCGTCCACCACGGCGGGAGTGCCGGGCGGTGCGGTGGCCGACGGGGTGGCCGAGGCGCTCGGCCGGGGGCTGGGCCGGGCCGACGGCGAGCGGCTGGGCGTGGCCGACCGGGCCGGGGCGCCGGCGCCGTACATCCGGACCGTGCTGCGCTGGACCTGGCCGGGAAGCATCCGGATGCCGGTGGCGGTGGCGCGGTGGCCGTACACGTCGGTGACCCGGATGGTGTACGGCCCGGGGCCGGCGCCGGAGGGGATGAGCCCGGACCGTGCCCTTGGGACCGGTGACGTCGAGGTGGCCG
This sequence comes from Micromonospora sp. MH33, assembly GCF_003013775.1. Classification (NCBI taxonomy): domain Bacteria; kingdom Bacillati; phylum Actinomycetota; class Actinomycetes; order Micromonosporales; family Micromonosporaceae; genus Micromonospora; species Micromonospora sp. MH33. Next base: position 237 of record NZ_MUYZ01000297.1, on the reverse strand, counting down.
CCGCAGGACGCGCCGGCCGCGTACTCGGCGGGGCCGAGGGCGACGTAGAGGCGGTTGGCGGGCGCGGTGGGCCGCGAGCAGTTGCCGCCGGCCCCCTTCGAGTCGTAGAAGGTGGCCTTTCCGGTGTGGACGGCACCGCCGAGCGGCGGGGCGGCGAGCGCCCCGGCGGGCAGGGCGCGGGGCGGGGCGGCGCAGGCGGGGGCGGCACCGCCGCGTACCGCGAGGGTCACCCCGAGC
>NZ_MUYZ01000296.1:0-8654 GCF_003013775.1 Micromonospora sp. MH33 | reverse complement strand
CCCCGTCGACCCGCTCGGCGACCGCCGGTCGGGCGCCGTTCACCGCGGCCTCCGCCCGCGCCGGCGGCGCGGGCAGCCCGCGCACGATCCGGCGCAGCAGCGGCAGCCGGGTGGCCACCGCCCGCTCCGCGCCGTGCCCGCTGGGCTGGTAGTAGTCGGTCCCGACGAGGTCGTCCGGAGCGTACTGCTGGGTGACCACCCCGCGGTGGTCGTCGTGCGGGTAGCGGTAGCCGGCCCCGTGCCCGAGGCCCCGGGCGCCGGCGTAGTGGGAGTCGCGCAGCCCGCGCGGCACCGCCCCGCCGCGACCGGCGCGCACGTCGGCGATGGCCGCACCGATGGCCGTGGTGGCCGAGTTGGACTTCGGGGCGGTGGCCAGGTGGATGACCGCCTGGGCCAGGTTGAGCTGGGCCTCGGGCAGGCCGACGTATTCGACGGCGTGCGCGGCGGCGGTGGCGACGGTCAGCGCGCTGGGGTCGGCCATGCCGACGTCCTCGCTGGCGAAGATCACCATGCGTCGGGCGATGAACCGGGCGTCCTCGCCGGCGACCAGCATCCGGGCCAGCCAGTGCAGCGCGGCGTCCACGTCCGAGCCGCGCATGCTCTTGATGAACGCGCTGGTCACGTCGTAGTGGGCGTCACCGTCACGGTCGTAGCGGACGGCCGCCACGTCGACCGCCTGCTCGGCGACGGCGAGGTCGATCCGGTCCGCGCCGCGCGCGGTCGCGGTGGCCGCCGCCGCCTCCAGCGCGGTGAGCGCCTTGCGGACGTCGCCCCCGGCGAGGCGGACGAGATGGTCCTCGGCGTCGGTCGCCAGGGTGAGCGCGCCGCCCAGCCCGCGCTCGTCGGCCACCGCGCGGCGCAGCAGGCCGCGTACGGCGTCGTCGTCGAGGGGTTGGAGGGTGAGCAGCACGCAGCGGGACAGCAGCGGTGAGATGACGGAGAAGTACGGGTTCTCGGTGGTCGCCGCGAGCAGGGTGACCGTCCGGTCCTCGACGGCGGCGAGCAGCGAGTCCTGCTGGGTCTTGCTGAACCGGTGTACCTCGTCGATGAAGAGCACGGTCGGCGGGCCGCCGGCCCGGCGCTGCCGACGGGCGGTCTCGATCACGGCGCGGACGTCCTTCACCCCGGCGGTCAGCGCGGACATGGCGACGAAGCGGCGGTCGGTGGCCCGGGCCACCAGGTGGGCGATGGTGGTCTTGCCGCTGCCGGGCGGCCCCCAGAGGATCACCGACATCGGGGCCGCGGCCTCGACGAGTTGGCGCAGCGGGGCGCCCGGGGCGAGCAGGTGGTCCTGACCGACCAGCTCGTCGATGCTGGCCGGGCGCATCCGGACGGGCAGCGGCGAATCCGCCGCGGCGGCGGTGAACCCGTCGACGCCGCCGGAACCCGCGTGGGCGCTGGGCGCTCCGGCGGGTTCGCCGAGGGTGAAGAGGGCGTCGGATTCCATCACGAGAACAGTACCGGGCCGGGCCGACGACGCTGGAATCGCGCCGCCGGCCCGGCCCGGATGGTCGTTTCCGGTCAACCGCGACCCGGGCGGCGGCCCCGGTACCACCGGCCGCCGCCGGCGCCCCGCGGGCCGGAGCCGACCCCGGCCAGGTAGAGGGAGAGCAGCAGGAAGCCGATGAGCATGAGGGTGTGGGTGTTGAACAGGTCGGGTGCGCCGAAGTTGGTGTTCAGGAAATCGATCAACAGGGCGAAGCCGAACACGATGGCCGCGAGAATGGCGAGCATGGTCGTTCCTCCGGTGGGGGGTCCCAGTAGGTCGGCCACGGATGTACCCGATCGGTCTGTTCGTCAATCTCCACCGTGGAACGCCGGCTCCGCCGACGGCGGGCGGCGTCAGCGGTCGGTGGCGAGGATCGCGTACCGCACCGAGTCCCACCAGGAGCCCCGGACGAGCAGGTGGTCCCGGCTGATCCCCTCGTACCGCATGCCGGCCTTCTCCAGCACCCGCCGCGAGGCGGCGTGGTCCGGCCGCGTGGTCGCCTCCACCCGGTGCAGCCCCACCGGCCCGAACGCCAGGTCCAGCAGCAGGCCGGCGATCTCGGTGCCGAGGCCCCGGCCCCAGTGGTCGGGGTGCACCACGTAGCCGATCTCGCCGCGCCGGTGCGGCACGCTCTCCACGGTCAGGGTGCCCAGACCGAGGAGCCGGTCCCCGTCGACGGCGGCCAGCCGGTATTCCGGCCGCGGCTCGCCGGCCGTGTCCTCCCGCCACCCGGACAGGGCGGCGCGGACCTCGTCCCGGGAGGGCGCCCGCTCGTCGAGCACGCGGTCGAGCACCCGCGGCTCGGTGAGCAGCGCGTGCAGCGCGGGCACGTCGTCGTCCGCCCATTCCCGCAGCACGCAGCGCCGGCCGGGCAGGCGCACGGGTCGTACGGAGTGGATGGGAGTCACGGATTTTCCTCTCGTAGGCTGGCCGCATGATCACTGCCGAGGAGGTTCTGTCGGGGCGGGACACCCTGCTCGCCGCCACCGGCCACCACCCGTACGCCCGGCACGCTCTCGGGCGGGACCGGGAGGCGCGGGGCTGGCGGCGGGACGGCGCGGTCGGCTGGCTCCTCCCGCCGGGGCAGGGGCCGGCGGGTGGCGCGGTCGGGGCGGCCGGGCCGGCGCTGGACGTCTTCGCGGGCCTGATGGCGGACGGGACGCTGCACGCCGGCCAGTGGCTGCACCTGCCCCGGACCGCCGCCGAGGAGGTCGCCGACCGGTTCGCCGTGGCCCGGCTCGACGAGTGGGACTTCCTTTGGACCACGACCGCCCCGCCGGAGCAGCCGGCGGAGGAGCGCGTCGTCCGCCTCGGCGAGGCCGACCACCCCGCGCTGGCCGCGCTGATCGAGGAGGCCTTCCCCAGCACGACCTCCCGTCCGGGCGACCCGCGGATCGTCGACTGGTACGGCATCCGGGACGGCGGCCGCCTGGCGGCCTGCGGCGCCGATCGCAGCCGGGGTGACATCGGCTTCCTGGCCGGGCTGACCGTGGCGCCCGACCGCCGGGGCCGGGGGCTCGGCGCGGCGCTCACCGCCGGGATGACCCGTGCCCTGTTCGCCCGGTACGACCACGTGGCGCTCGGCGTCTACACCGCCAACACCGGCGCGATCCGGCTGTACCGCCGGCTGGGTTACACCGGCACCGAGCCGCGTACCTCGGTCCACCTGGGCTGATCCACCCACCACGACCGCCCCCGCTGCGGCATCCCCGTTCGCTGGCCCGACCACCGCGCCGAGCCGGCGGCTCACCCGCCCGTCCCGTCCCCCGCCACCTCGCCTGCCGGACAGGGCCGGGCCGGAGCGGCGGGGTCCGGGCACGGGGCGGTCAGTCCGACCGGGCGGGAGCGGAGGCGGCGACCGTGACCGGGGTCACCGGGCCGGCCGGGTCGAGCGCCGGGCCGGGACGGCCGGGGCCGGCGGCCAACTCACCGGGATCGGGCTCCCCCGCGTCGGGCTCCGCCACCGGCCCGGGCGTCCGGCGCCCGGCCCGCCAGGCCGGCAGGTAGAGCGGGGCGGCCACGGCGAGCACCACGCCGCCGACCAGCATGGCGACGGTGATGCTGGTGGCGTCGGCCAGGGCGGTCAGTACCACCGCACCGAGCGCGCCGGCCGGCTGGGCCACCATCGAGTTCAGCGAGAGCACGCTGGTCCGGTACGGCCCGTCGACCTGCCGGTGCAGCAGTCCCATGTGCAGCGGGTTCGACGCGCCGTGCACGGTGTAGCAGGCCAGGTATGCGATGAGCACCCCGACCGGGCCGGCGAGCAGGCCCATCCCGACCACGGTGACGCCCTGGAGCACCCGCATGAGCGCGGCGGCGGGCGCGGCGCCCAGCCGGCGCAGCAGCAGCGGGGTCAGGGCGGCGCCCGCCGCGTTGGCCAGCCAGGCCGCCGAGCCGGCCGGGCCGAGCAGCGCGGCGGCCCGGCCGGGGTCGCCGAGCACCTCGGCCAGGCGCACCGGAAGCAGCGATTCGAAGGTGACCATGCCGAAGCCCCAGAACAGCTCGACGGCGACCAGCGCGGCCAGCACCCGGTTGCGGCGCAGCAGGCCGACGGCCTGGCCCACCATCCGGGGCGCCTCGGCCACCGAGGCCCGCACCGCGGCGACGCCCTGGGCCGGCCGGTGCTCCACCAGCAGCACGGTGAGCGCGACCAGCGCGGCCGCCTGCAGGGCGATGGCCACCAGCACGGGCAGGGCCAGCGCGCTGAGCGGCCCGACCGGCCCGAGCGCGACCAGGCCGCCGCTGAGCAGGGCGCCGGCGCCGATGGCAACGCCGATGACGGTGCCGGCCCAGCCCAGGCCGCGCTCGTACTCGGCCTCCGGGTCGGCGGCCAGGGTGGCATCGACGTACCAGGACTCCAGCGGGCCGCTGTCGAGCGCCCGGTAGATCCCCTGCAACGCCCAGACCAGGAAGAACATCCAGAACGAGTCGGCCACCGCCATCAGCCCCAGGGAGGCCAGGCAGACCACCCAGGCGGCGAGCAGCACCGGCTTGCGGCCGAGCGCGTCGGCGAATCCACCGGTGGGCAGCTCCAGCGCGAGCACGACCAGGCCCTGTGCGGTGGCGACCAGGCCGATCTGCGACAGCGAGAGGCCGCGCTCCTGCATGAGCAGGATCATCACCGGCATCAGCAGGCCGCTGGGCAGCCAGCGCAGGCCGTAGAGGGTGAGGTAGCGGACCCGGATCTGGCGTACGGACAGCGCGGTCACCGGAACTCCTTGGGCATCGGGTAGGTGGCGAGGAAGATCTGGACCTGCTCGGCACCGGGCTCGGCCGGGTCGGCCTCGTTCCGGTGGCGCTCGAGCAGTTCCCAGACCTCGGACTTGATCTCCTCCAGTCGGGCGACCGGGATGGTCATGAAGATGTCGCTCATGCCGAAGGCGTCCCGCCACTCCGGCGCCCACTCCTGCTGGGTGGCGAACCACTGCTCGGCGTGCTGGGCCAGGAGGCGCACCTGGTCGCCCTGGATCCAGTCGATCGCGGCGCGGGCGTCCGGGTCGTCGTCGAAGTCGGTGGGTTCCCAGTTGGTCACGTCGTGCGCGGCCTGCCACCACCGCTGCCGGCCGGTGCCGCGGTCCGGGTCCTCCACGACCAGCCCCACCTCGGCGAGCTGGCGCAGGTGGTAGCTGGTGGCGCCGGTGTTGGTGCCGAGCAGTTCGGCGAGCGCCGTGGCGGTGGACGGGCCCTTCACCCGCAGCGCACCGACCAGGCGCATCCGCAGCGGGTGGGCCAGCACCCGCACCTGTCGATGGTCCAGCCGCACCTGGCGCGGCTCGGGACGCGCCCCTTCGTTCTCCATGCCTTGCACAATATCTATGCACAGTTCCTATGCACAAGAGTTGTGCACAGGAACTGTGCATGAGGGCTTCAGGCCAACACCTCGGTGATCCCGCGCAGGCGGGTACGCAGCAGGCTGGCCGCCCGCGACGAGTCGAGGCGAACCTGGGCGGGGCGGTGCAGGCCGGCCCCGGCGATGGTGGCCGTCTTCAGACCGGCCGGGTCGAGGCCCTCGCGGCGGGCCACGAGCAGCCCCAGGTCGGCGCGGCTGACCGCCTCCGGGCCGGCCACGTTGAGCGGGCCGGCCAGGTCGGTGGGCACCAGTTCCAGCACCGCCGCGGCGAGGTCGACCACGTGCACCGGGCAGCGGGCCTCGTCGGTGAAGAGGACGGCCCGGCCGGCCAGGGCGTCCCGGCAGAGCTGGATCTGCTTGCTCCCCTCCCCCACGATCAGCGACGTCCGCACCAGCACCGCCCCCGGGTCGACGGCCCGCACCGCCGTCTCGGCCGCCGCCTTCGCCGCCCCGTACGGGTGCACCGGCGTGGGCACGTCCTCGTCGGCGTACGGCGTCGGCCGGCCGGCGTGCAGCGCGTCGCTGGACAGGTGCACCAGCCGCGCCCCCGCCTCGGCGGCGGCGCACGCGATGTGGGCGGCCCCGTCCGCGGTGACCGCCCAGTCGTCGTACCGGTAGGGGGTGGCCACGACGGCGTCGGGGCGTACCTCGGTCAGCAGCGCGCGGACCGCGGCCCGGTCGGTGACGTCGAGCCGGCGCGCCGCGACGCCCGGCGCCGCGACGGCGGCCGAGTGGTACGTGCCGACCACCCGGTGCCCCGCCGCGACCGCCTGCCGGCACACCTCGGCGCCGAGGAAGCCGCTGGCCCCCACCACGAGCAGGTTCATCCCGTCCTCCAGACGTCGAAAGGCCCGCGTCAGGATGACGCGGGCCTTTCGCTCACGGAGGATCAGGTCGGGTCGGCCACCGGGGCGGCCGGGCCGGCGGTGCCGGCGTGCGGGCCGGTCGGCGCCTTCGGCTTGGCGTCGATACCGGCCTCGGCGCGCTGCTGGGCGGTGATCGGCGTCGGCGCGCCGGTCAGCGGGTCGAAGCCGCCGCGGGTCTTCGGGAAGGCGATGACCTCGCGGATCGAGTCCGCGCCGGCCAGCAGCATGCAGACCCGGTCCCAGCCGAAGGCGATACCGCCGTGCGGCGGGGCGCCGTACTTGAACGCCTCCAGCAGGAAGCCGAACTTGTCCTGCGCCTCCTCGGCGGTGATGCCGAGCAGGTCGAACACCCGCTGCTGCACGTCGCCGCGGTGGATACGGATCGAGCCGCCGCCGATCTCGTTGCCGTTGCAGACGATGTCGTACGCGTACGCCAGCGCCCGGTCCGGCGCCTCCTCGAACCGGTCGACCCACTCCGCGTTCGGCGAGGTGAACGGGTGGTGCACGGCCGTCCAGCCGCCCTCGTCCGTGCGCTCGAACATCGGCGCGTCGACCACCCAGCAGAACGCCCAGGCGTTCTCGTCGACCAGCCCGGCCCGCTTGGCGATCTCGATGCGGGCCGCGCCGAGCAACTCCTGCGCCTCGCGGGTGTTCGTGCTGGCGGCGAAGAAGACCGCGTCGCCCGGCTTCGCGCCGACCGCGTCGGCGAGCCCGCCCAGGTGCTCGGCGGAGAGGTTCTTCGCCACCGGCCCGCGTGCCTCGCCGGTCTCCGCGTCGAGCACCACGTACGCCAGGCCCCGCGCGCCGCGTGCCTTGGCCCAGTCCTGCCAGCCGTCCAGCTCCTTGCGGGTCTGGCTCGCGCCGCCCGGCATGACCACCGCGCCGACGTAGCCGCCCGCGTCGATCGCGCCGGCGAAGACCCGGAACTCGGTGCCGCGCAGGTAGTCGGTCAGCTCGGTCAGCTCGACGCCGTAGCGCAGGTCCGGCTTGTCGGAGCCGTACCGGGACATGGCGTCGTGCCAGGTGATCCGCGGAATCGGCCGGGGGACCTCGTAGCCGGCCAGGTCGGACCATAGCGCCGCGACGATCGCCTCGCCCAGGTCGATCACGTCGTCCTCGGTGACGAAGGACATCTCGATGTCGAGCTGGGTGAACTCCGGCTGCCGGTCGGCGCGGAAGTCCTCGTCGCGGTAGCAGCGGGCGATCTGGTAGTAGCGCTCCAAGCCGCCGACCATGAGCAGCTGCTTGAACAGCTGCGGCGACTGCGGCAGCGCGTACCAGCTGCCCGGCTGGAGGCGGACCGGGACCAGGAAGTCGCGGGCGCCCTCCGGGGTGGAGCGGGTCAGCGTCGGGGTCTCGATCTCCAGGAAGTCCCGCTCGTGCAGCACCGCGCGGGCGAGCTGGTTGGCCCGCGAGCGCAGCCGCATGGCCTTCGCCGGGCCGCCGCGGCGCAGGTCGAGGTAGCGGTACTTGAGCCGGATGTCGTCACCGGCCTCGATCTGGTCGTCGACCGGCAGCGGCAGCGGCGCGGCCTCGGAGAGCACCTCCAGCGCGGTCGCGGTCACCTCGACCTCGCCGGTCGGCAGGTCCGGGTTCTCGTTGCCCTCGGGGCGGCGGGTCACCTCGCCGGTCACCTTGACGCAGAACTCGTTGCGCAGCGCGTGCGCGTCCTCCTCGCGGAAGACCACCTGCACGACGCCGGAGGCGTCGCGCAGGTCGACGAAGATGACACCGCCGTGGTCGCGCCGGCGGGCCACCCACCCGGCGAGCGTCACCGTCGAGCCGGCGTCCGCGGCGCGCAGGCTTCCGGCATTGTGGGTACGGATCACGGCTTGCGTCTCCTCATCTGGTCCACGTCTGCTCCCCGCATTCTGTCAGGACGGGCGGGCCGGCTCCCGGGCCCCCGCCGAGCCGGCCGGGCCGGGACGCGGCGAACCCCGGGCCCCGGCCGGGCCGGACGGTTACCGTGGCCGGGTGCGTGCCGTACCGAGCTGGGCCGTGGCCACGGCCGCGGCGGCCCCCGTGCTGCTGGTGGCGGGCTGGACGGTGGCGGCCGCCCGGCAGCCGCCCGGCTACGACCCGGTGCGCGACACCATCAGCGAGCTGGCCGGGGAGGGCGCGACCGACTCGTGGCTGATGGCGGGCTGTCTGGCGCTGCTCGGCTGCTGCTACCTGGGCACCGCGCTGGTCCTGCACGCGGCCGGGCTGCCCAGCCGGTTCCTGCTCGCGGTCGGCGGGATGGCCACCATCGCGCTCATCGTCTTTCCCCGGCCGCAGGTCGGCGGCTCCCCGGCGCACGGGACGGTGGCCACGGTCGCGGTGCTCGCCCTGTCGCTCTGGCCGGCCGGGTCGGCGCTGCGACTGCCCCGGGCCGTCGGACGCGGCGTGGCCGCGTCGCCCACCGGCACGCCGCCGTGGGCGTTCCGCCGGCCGGTGGCGCTGGCCGTGA
>NZ_MUYZ01000295.1:0-8714 GCF_003013775.1 Micromonospora sp. MH33 | reverse complement strand
ACCTGCGCGCGGCTCGGGCCAGCCTGCTCGACCACGACCCGACCGACGGCTCCGGCTCGCGGCGCGGCGTCGGACCGGCCCCTCTTCGGCCCGGAGCGCCGTCCGGCGGCGCGGAGCCCGAATCATGGCCGCCGGCGGAGCCGGACCTGTCGCAGTCGACCCGGGCCGAGCCGCCGGCGCAGTTGCCGGCCGACCACCCCTACTTCGCCGGCCGGCGCGGCGTCGTCGCGGCCGCGGCGGAGCTGCTGGCCGGAGACCGGAGGACCACCGCCCTGGCGATCGACGGCATGCCCGGCGTCGGGAAGACCACCCTCGCGGTGCACCTGGCCCACCTGCTGGCCGGCCGCTACCCCGATGGGCAGTTGCACGCGGACCTGCGCGGTTTCGACTCCGGCGGCGCGGTGATGACACCGACGGAGGCGCTGCGCGGCTTCCTGTGGTCCCTCGGCGTCGCGCCCGCTGCCATCCCGGCCGAGCTGCACGGGCAGGCCGGCCTCTACCGCAGCCTCCTGGCCGAGCGCCGGATGCTGATCCTGCTCGACAACTGCCGCGACTGGGACCAGGTCCGGCACCTGCTGCCCGGCACCGGGGGCAGTCTCGTCATCGCCACCAGCCGCCGCCGGATCACCGGCGCGAGCGGCCCGGCCGGCGCCCACCCGCTGCACCTCGACCCGCTGACCGACGTCGAGGCCCGCGAGCTGCTCACCCGCTGGCTCGGCGACGCGGCGGCCGCCGATCCCGCCGCCGTCGACGAGATCATCGCGCGGTGCGGCGGGCTGCCGCTGGCCCTGGCGCTGGTCGCCACCCGCACCCTCGGCCGGCCCGGGCTCAGCCTGCCCGCGGTCGCCGGCGAGCTGGCCGCCGCCGACGGCCGGCTGGCCGGCTTCGGGGACGCACACGCCGATCTGGAGACGGCCTTCTCCTGGTCCTACCGGGCCCTGACTCCCGAGGCGGCGCGACTCTTCCGGCTGCTGCCCCTGCACCCCACCGGCGAGCTGAGCACGGAGACGGCGGCCGCCCTGGGCGGCCTGCCCCTGCGCGTCGCCCGCGGCCTGCTCGCCGAGCTCGGGGCGCAGCTGCTGGTCCAGCCCGGCGACGGTCGGTGGCGGATGCATGACCTGCTGCGCGCCTATGCCGCGGACCTGGGGGAGGAGCACGACGACCCCGCCCAGCGGGCCGCGGCCGTCGCGCGGGTCCACGAGGTCCTCGCCTGGACCGGGGGGACGGACTCGCCGATGGCCCGGCGGATCCGCGACCGGCTGCGCGGGCACCGGTGACCCGGACGCGGCGCCGGTGGGCACCGCGTCCGGGGCCGTCCTCAGTACCGGTAGGCGCGGAGGATGGTCTGCTTGACCGTGTTACCGCCGGTGTCGGCGGCGGCGGCCCGCAGCGAGACGAAGCCGGTGCCGGCCGGGTTGCGCACCCAGGCGACCGCCTTCTCGCCGGACCGCAGGACGGTCAGCCGCTGCCAGGTCCTGCCGTCGTCGAACGACGCCTCGACGGTCAGGGTCCTGGTCCGGCCCGGCGCCGCCCCGAGCTGACGGTCGAGCGAGACCGGGATCGCGAACATCCGGCCGGCGGGCGCCCGGTTGTCGATGTCGAGTTCCGGGGAGAACCGGATCGCCGTCATCGGCAGCTTCACCAGATCGCCGTCGGCCACGTGCGCGGACGTGAAGGTCCACTCCGCGTCGACCACGGTCGACAGGGTGAACGCCGGGTCGCTGCGGAAGGTCGCGGCCAGCCGGTAGTCACCCGTCTCCGCGGGTACGTTCCACACCCAGGGCGCCTGGTTCGCGTCGCCGACCTTGACCCCGTTGCGGTAGAGGCTGACCTCCACGCTGCCGTCGCGAACATGCCGGAAGCCCATGTGCCCGCTGCCGTCGCCGTGCAGCGGCCCCGGCCCGCCCATGATGTCGCCCCAGTAGCGGGTGGCGAACTGCTGGCCGAAGTTCGGCTCCGGGAAGACCGGCCCGGCCACCCCGTTGGCCCACTTCACGTCGTACGTGCGCCCGGGCCGGAAGCTGGTCCACGCCGACTCGTAGTACGTGTACCTGAGCTGGGACGAGGTCGACTGCCAGACCGCCTTCTTGTCCTGGTTGTAGTACTCGGTGATGGTCCCCGGCGCGTCGTAGCTGAAGCTCGGCGGGATGTTGCGCTCGTCCCGGTAGATCGGCGAGTTGCCGGGCGCGTGCGCGACCGCGGTCCGCGAGACCGGCACGCCGGCCACGTCCGCGCCGACCCGGGAGCGGACCGTGGCGAAGTCGCCCGCGCGCAGCCTGCGGGTCAGCCCGGTCATCATCTTCTCCGGCTCGTAGAAGTAGACCCGGTAGACGTACGGGCTGTTGTGCAGGCTGCCGTCCTCGGCCACCTGACCCCAGATCCCGTTGACGTAGGAGACGAAGCCGGGCGTCCGGCCGGCACCGATCTGCGCGGTCCGCACGTGGTCGAGCGGGATGCCCATCACCACGCCGAACGGATCGTTGCTGCCCCAGATCTGCGGCTGCTCGGTCCGGATCGTCCAGCCGAACTCCTGGTGGACCGCGGTGGCCTTCGGGTTCGGCACCGACACCGTGACCGGCTTCGCCAGGCGGGCGTCCATGGTGAGGGACTGGTCCGTCGTGAGGTCGAGGCTCGGGCGCATCAGCGAGGTGACGTCCGGGAGGAACGGGTCGCCGGTCAGCAGGTAGGTCTGGACCAGGTAGCGGCCCGCGCGGACCCGGTACGTGGTGGTCGTGGGGTCGTCGAACACCATGGTGGTCTGCCGGTCCAGGTCGGTCAGCAGGGTCACCCAGCCCTGCTCGGCGGTGGGCGCGCCGCCGTCGGGCCCGACGAGCTTGAGGCTCAGCCGGTGACGGGCGACGTCGAGCGCGACCGGGGTCTGCACCTGCACGCCGTCGCCGGTGGCGGTCACCTCACCCCCGAAGTAGTGGTCCGGCAGGCCGGCGCCGGCCTGGACGGTGACGGTCACGGTGGCCGTGCCGCCGGCCGGGACCGTCACCGAGGAGGCGTCGAGGCCGAACAGGCCGGCCGGCGCCGGGGCGCGGTCGGCGTCCTTGGCGTCGAGGGAGAGCGTCAGGGTGAGGGCCGAGGAGCCGCTGTTCGCGTACGTGATCGTGTGCTGCTGCGCGGTGGTGGCCCGCCCGAAGGCGACGCTGACCGGGTTGGTCGTGACGGTCTGCCGGGTCGCCCGGGCGACGTCGAGGAGGCCCGCGCCCTGCTCGTAGACGCCGATGGTGGCGCTCGGCCGCGCGGCCGCCATCAGCGTGGACTTGATCCGCTCCGGCGTCCAGTCCGGGTGCTGCTGGGTCAGGATCGCCGCCGCGCCGGCCACGTGCGGAGTCGCCATCGAGGTGCCGTTGAGGCTGGTGTACTGCGGGTTATCGTCGTTCGGCCACAGGTCGGAGGTCGAACTCCGGGCGGCGAGGATGCCGACGCCGGGCGCCGTGACATCCGGCTTGATGCCGGCGTCACCGCTGCGCGGACCCCGGCTCGAGAACTCGGCCAACTCGCCCGTCTTGGTCACGGCGCCCACGGTCAGCGCCTCGTCCACGCTGCCGGGCGAGTTCACCGTGGACTCGCCGGCCTCACCGTCGTTGCCCGCGGCGACGACGAAGAGCACGCCGTAACGGTGGGTGAGATCGGCCAGGGCCGCCTCGATCGGGTCGGTCTCCGGGCTGTCCGTGCCGCCGAGGCTCATGTTGGCGACCTTGACGCCCTGCTGCGCCGCCCACGTCATGCCGGCCAGGATCGCCGACTCGGGGCAGCCCTCCTCGGTGCAGACCTTGGCACTGTAGAGGGTCGCGTCGGGCGCCATGCCCTTGTACCGGCCCTGGGAGGCGGCCGCGGTGCCGGCGATGGTGGAGGCGACATGGGTGCCGTGGCCCACCCGGTCGAGGGTGTCCGGGTCGGCGGTGAAGTTCGCCGCGGCGGCGACGCGGCTGGCCAGGTCGGGGTGGGTCTGGTCAACGCCGGTGTCGATCACGCCGACCTTCACCCCGCGTCCCGTCCAGCCGGCCTGCCAGGCCTGCGGCGCACCGGTCAGCGGGACGCTGACGTCCAGGGTGGGGTGGCGCAGCCCGTCGAGCCAGATCTTGTCGAATCCGGCCCGCAGCCGCCGCTCGTTGCCAGCCGCCGAGGACGTGAGATCGTTCCAGAAGGAGACCGCCTCCGCGCGGCTCTCCGCGACAGCGCTCGCGCCGGAGAGCTCCCGGGTGGTCCGGGCGCCGGCGAGGCCGGCGGGGGCCGCGCCGCCGTGCTGGACGATGAGCGGCAGGGTGGCCCGGGTGTCGTCGTAGCCGAAGCCGATCAGCGTGGAGATGTCGAAGAGCCGCTCGTCGAGCTTGCCCCGGTTGAGCAGGCCGACGGCGTCGGCGGGGATGACCCGCACGTCCTCGCCGGCGCTGTGGGTGATGAACGGGATCCGTTCCCGTCCCTTGCCCGGCACGACGTCGACCGTCGTCCGGCCGTTCACGGTGCCGAGGTGGACGACGTCGCCGGTGAGCAGAGTGACCGCCCGGGGCTTGGACGCGACCGCGGGTGGGGTCGCCGGTTTCGCGGCCCGGGGCTGCGCCGACGCGGGTGTACCGCCCGGAGCCGCCGCCGAGACGCCCAGCACCACCAGTGCCAGCGCCGATAATGTGCGAACTGAACGCATGATTCTCCCTGGATGAACGCGAGAGGTATCCGGGTGCTCCGGACGTGACGCGGGGGTGAAAGTTCATCCGAGTGACCTGGGTCACTTCCGCCGGGCGCGGACTGCCAGGGGACGCCGGGGTCGCTGCCCAGGAACGGTTGGCGGAAGTCGACGGGTTCGACGACGCCGGTCGTCGTTCGTTCTAATAGGGACATGCGCGTCCTGATCGTGTCCGCGCCGCTGCAGGGGCACCTGCTTCCGCTGGTCCCGCTCGCCCTCGCCTGGCGGGACGCCGGCCACGACGTGCTGGTCGCGAGTGGCGGCGACGCGCTGACCGTCGACCTCGGCGGCCTGGCGGCGTACGACGTCGCGCCGGGTTTCGCGTTCGGGCGGATCGCCGGCCGGGTGATACTGCGACATCCGCTGCTGGCCCGTAGGGAACTGGCCGGGCGTGCGGGCACCGCGGTCGTCGGTGAGCTGTTCGGTGCCGCGAACGCCACGTTCGTGGACGCCGTGGTCGCGCTGGCCCGGCGGGAACGGCCCGACCTGGTCGTCTACGAGCCGCTGGGCGTGGCCGGGGGAGTCGCCGCCGAGCGCGTCGGAGTTCCCGGCGTCGTGCAGGAGAACAACCTGTTCCCCGCCGCGGATCTCGTCACGGCCGTGGCGGCGAGCGGACCGATGAGGCGGTACCGGTTCAGCGCGCCGGTGGCCTCGATCACCGTGTCGCCGCCGAGCCTGACCGGGCCGAGGCCGGGACTGCCCATGCGGGCGGTGCCGTACTCGGGCGGCGGGGAGGTGCCGGACTGGCTCCTGAGCGCAGGGGAGCGGCCCCGGATCATCGTGAGCCGGAGCACCGTCGCGGGTCCGGGCGGCGGCGACCCGACGGCGGCGATCATCGCGGCCGCGCCCGCCGTGGACGCCGACATCGTGCTCGTCCGGCCGCCCGGCAGGCTGCCGCGGCTGCCGGAGAACGTCCGGACGGTCGGCCGCGTGCCGCTGGACCGGGTGCTTCCGTACGCGACGGCGTACCTGCACCACGGCGGGGCGGGCAGCGTGCTGGGTGGTCTGGCGGCGGGCGTGCCGCAACTCGTCGTGCCCGGGCCGGGCGACCGGCGGCACAACGCCGAAATGGTGGCGCGGCGCGGCGCCGGTCTCGCGGTGGAGGCCCGGGCGATCACACCGGACGTCCTGACCCGGCTCGTCACCGACGTGTCGCTCGCCGAAGCGGCGGCCGACGTACGCGACGAGATGGCCGCGATGCCATCGCCCTCCGACGTGGTGCCCGAACTGACCGCCCTCGCCCGGTGATCCTCCTGGGGCTTCGGTGCGGGGCCCCGCGCGCCTGCGGGGCCCCGCGTGGCCTCAGCGGCCCTGGAGAGACTTGACGTTGTCGCCGAAGGTCCAGCCCTTCGAGCCGTCCCAGTTGACCGACCAGGTCATCAGCCCCTTGAGGCCGCCCCGGTAGGTGTTCCACGCCTGCGCCACCAGCGACGGGCTCAGGTAGCCGCCGCCGGCCCCGGTCTGGGCCGGCAGCCCGGGAACCTGCTTGTCGTACGGGACGCGGATGGTGGTGCCCTGCACGACCAGGCCGGTGTTGAGGCAGTCGGTCTGGACGACGAAGCCCTGCACGGTTCCGGCCGGGTACGAGTCGCCGGCGCAGCCGTACATCGAGCCGTTGTAGTACTGCATGTTCAGCCACCAGAGCCGGCCGTTGTCCGCGTACTTCTTGACGATCGGCAGGTACGCGCCCCAGATCGAGCCGTAGGTGACGCTGCCCCCGGTGACGTACGCGGTCTCCGGCGCCATGGTGAGCCCGAAGCCGGCGGGCATCTGGGCCAGCACCCCGTCGATGATGCGCACGAGGTTGGCCTGCGAGGTGGAGAGCTGGTTGATGTTGCCGCTGCCGGTCAGCCCGGTCTCGATGTCGATGTCGATGCCGTCGAAGTTGTACCGCTTGAGGATCGGCACGACGGTGGCGACGAACCGGTCGGCGACCGCGCTGGAGCCGAGGTCGATGCCGGCGGTCGCGCCGCCGATCGACAGCAGGACGGTCAGGCCGGCGGCCTTGGCTTGGCACACCTCGGCCGGGGTGGGCACCTTGACGCCGGCGTCCATGCCGTCCTCCCAGAGCACGGTGCCGTCGGAGCGGATCACCGGGAACGCGGCGGTGACCACGTTGTAGCCGTGGGCGGTGATCCGGGAGTCGGTGATCGGGATCCAGCCCATGCCGGGGTGCACGCCGTTGGACGCGCCGTCCCAGTTCTCCCAGTAGCCCTGGAGCACCTTGCCGGCGGGCCGGGACCTCAGCGCGCAGGTGCTCCCGCCGGGCGGCGGCGTGGTCGGGGTGGGGGTGGGCGTCGCCGTGGGGGAGGTGGTGGGCGTGGGAGTGGGCGAGGGCGGCTTCGTGGTGGGGGTCGGTGACGGGGTGCCGGCGCCGCAGGCGCCGAGGTCGCTCCAGAGCGCCGGGGTGGCCGGTGGCGTCCAGCCCGCGCCGGCCGGCGGGGTGTGGGTGACCAGCGCCTGGTAGAGCCGGTTGGCGTAGGTGGCCCGGCTGCCCGCGGTCCAGGTCACCCCCTCGGCCCAGGCCGGCACGCCCGCACAGGAGACCAGCGCGGTCTCCGCGGCGGAGGCGGCCAGACCGGTGGCGGCCGGCAGGGCGGTCGGGACGGCGAGCAGCAGGGCGCCGCCGAGCACGGCGGTCAGCCGTCGTCGAAGTCGCATGACATACCTCCTCATCGATGCGCCGGAGGCTAGCAGTTAACTTTGTTAAATGTAAATGCGCAGTAGTCTGTCAGCACTTGGTTCATGGCGTGAAGCAGGCCGCCGGGGGGCGGCCGGGAGAGGACGGCGGCGGACGTGGACGCCAGACGCACCACCGTGCGCGACATGCGTCGTGCCAACCGGTCGGTCCTGCTCACCCGGATCTGGCTGGACGGCCCGCTGAGCCGGCACGAGCTGGGGCAGTCCACCGCGCTCAGCCTGGCCAGCGTGAGCAACCTGGTCGGCGAGATGATCGCCGAGGGCCTGGTCGAGGAGGCCGGCTCGGTCGAGTCCGACGGTGGCCGCCCCCGGGTGCTGCTCCGGGTCGCCCCCGGCTACGGCTACCTGGTCGGCGCCGACGTCGGCGAGACCCGGGTCCAGGTCGAACTCTTCGACCTGGCGATGACCGCCCTGGCCAAGGCGGAATACCCGATCGGGGCCGCCGAGCCTGACCCCCGGCAGGTCACCGACCACCTGCTGCAGGGCCTCACCGCCGTGATCGAGCAGGCCGGCGTCGACCCGGCCGCGGTGCTCGGCTTCGGCGTCGCCGTCTCCGGCACCGTCGAGCGCACCGCCGACGCCGTGGTGCACGCGCAGACCCTCGGCTGGGACGGCGTGCCGCTCGGCGCCATGCTGCGCGCCGGCACCGACATCCCCGTGCACATCGACAACGGCGCCAAGACGCTCGGCCAGGCCGAGATGTGGTTCGGCGCCGGGCGCGGCGTCCGGCACGCGGTCATCGCCCTGGTCGGTTCCGGCGTCGGGGCCTGCGTGGTCGCCGACGGCGTGGGCTACCGCGGCGCGCACAGCAGCGCCGGCGAGTGGGGGCACACCACCATCGTGTACGGGGGCCGCCGCTGCCGCTGCGGCAACCTCGGCTGCCTGGAGGCGTACGTCGGGGCGGAGGGGGTGCTGGACCGGTTCCGGCAGGCCAACCGGGGCCGTCCGGCGGCCGGCCGCGACGAGGAGAGCGCCTTCGGCGAGCTGCTGCGCGCCGGCAGCCGCACCGCCGCCAAGGTGCTCGACGAGACGGTCGGCTATCTCGGCGCCGGAGTGGCGAACCTGGTGAATCTCTTCAACCCGGAGCGGGTGGTGCTCGGCGGCTGGGCCGGCCTGGCCCTGGGCGAGCGCTACCTGCCGCAGATCCGCGAGGTCACGGCGCGGCACGCGCTGCGCCAGCCGTACGCCCAGACCTCGATCGAGCTGTGCCGGCTCGGACCGGACGCGGTCGCGATGGGCGCGGCCACCCTGCCGATGGCCCGGCTGCTGCGCGACGGCGGTGTGCCGCGCGAGCCGGCCGCCCGGGTGGTGCCGGCGCCGG
>NZ_MUYZ01000294.1:0-8735 GCF_003013775.1 Micromonospora sp. MH33 | reverse complement strand
CCCGGCCCACCATGCCGGCCCAGGGCCGGCGCGGTGAGGCGGCGGCGAACAGCGAGCCCTCGGCCGCCGAGACCGCCGTGCTGCCCGCGGTGTCCGTCGGCGACACGGCGGTGCTGCCGGCCGTCCCGGCCACCGCCGCCCCGGCCACCGGTTTCCCGAGCCGCCCCGACCCGTCCGACCCGGCCACCGAGGTCTGGGCGCTGGTCGAGCGGGCGCAGGCCGGCGAGGCCGAGGCGTTCGGCCTGCTCTACGACCGGTACGTAGACACCGTTTTCCGGTTCGTCTACTTCCGGGTCGGCAACCGCCAGCTCGCCGAGGACCTCACCTCCGACACCTTCCTCCGGGCGCTCAAGCGGATCGGCAGCTTCACCTGGCAGGGACGCGACCTCGGCGCCTGGCTGGTCACCATCGCCCGCAACCTGGTCGCCGACCACTTCAAGTCCGGCCGCTACCGGCTGGAGGTGACCACCGGCGACGTACTCGACGCCGACCGGGAGGACCGGGGGCCCGAGGGCAGCCCGGAGGCCGCGGTGGTCGAGCACATCACCAACGTCGCCCTGCTCACCGCCGTCAAGCAGCTCAACCCGGAGCAGCAGGAGTGCATCGTGCTCCGCTTCCTCCAGGGCTTCTCGGTGGCCGAGACGGCCCGCGCCATGGGCAAGAACGAGGGCGCCATCAAGGCGTTGCAGTACCGGGCGGTCCGCGCCCTGGCCCGGCTGCTGCCGGACGGCTTCCAGCCCTGACCCGACCCGTTTCCACCCGCCCGGCGAGCCCCCGGGCGCGGACGGGCGCACCCTCCGAACCTCGTGATGGCGATCACTCTTGGTGATTTCGCCACCGACCGGGCCGTAACCGGCTACCGGCACGAACCGTTTCTCCGGGTGCGACCAGTGGTTGTCCCGGCGTCCCCCGGGCCACCCGGTCCGGCGGGTCAGGTCGGCCGTCCCGGTCGATCGCGGCCACACGCTGCCACCGGTCGCTGGTGACGACGACGGCCAGAGCGGCCGTGACCAGCGAGAGGGGGTGCCTGCGGTGGACAGCGACCTCTTCTCCCGTCGGCGTGCCGAGCGCTTCGCGCAACTCCTCGACGAGGCCAACGGCGGCCGGCGGCACCACGTCCGTTCCCGGGCCGACGACGAACTCGCCGCGCTCGTCGCGGTGAGCCGCCGGCTCACCGCCGACCGGCCGGACGTCGAGGTGGACGCGGAGTTCCGCACCGGGCTGCGGGCGATGCTCGTGGCCACCGTCGAGCGCGAGGGCGTCGGCGCCCCGGCGAAGACCGGCACCGCCACCGGCGTACGCGGCTCGCTGCTGCCGGCGATGACCGGGCGACGGGCCCGGGCCCGGGGCGCGATCCTGGTCGGCGTGGCCGCCGGCGCGATCGCCCTCTCCGGCATCTCCGCCGCCAGCGAGAACGCGGTGCCGGGCGACGCCCTCTACGGCATGAAGCGCTCGACCGAGCGCGCCCAGCTCGCCCTGGCCAGCTCCGACATCAGCCGGGGCCAGCTCTTCCTCGACTTCGCCCGGACCCGGCTCGACGAGGCCGCCACGGTCCGCGACGACCGGCTCGGCTTCAGCGCCGTGCTGGACGACATGGACGCCGACACCCGGCAGGGCGTACGCCTGCTGACCACGGTGGCCGCGCAGCGCTCCGACCCGGCGGCGCTGGACGCCGTCGACACGTTCCTCGGCGGCCAGCGTCGGTCGGTCAGCGGGCTGCTCGACCGGTCGGACCACGCCGACCGGGACCGCACCCGCCGCTCGCTCGCCCTGCTCGACGCGGCCGGCCGGCGCGCCGACGCGCTCCGCGAGGCGATCGCCTGCGGGCTGCCGGCCCCGGCGGCCAGCGACGCGCTCGGGCCCGCCCCGACCACCTGCCCCGGGGACCGCTGAACCGCCCGGTACAGCCGTCCACGCCACACTTCTCCCGCCGGACATCCGCCCGTCACACGGTGCCGGATAGGCTCGGTACGGAGGGCGTACGCGGTCGTCGAGGGGAGGTCGCCGTGACCCGGAGCCGGAAGGTGACGGTCAGCACCGACGTCCACGGGCACACCGCCGGCTGGTCGGAGACCCCGGAGGCACCCCCGGCCACCCTCACCCCCGACCCGACGGCCGCCGCGTTCTTCGACGTGGACAACACGATGATGCAGGGCGCGTCGATCTACTGGTTCGCCCGCGGGCTGGCCGCCCGGAAGTACTTCACCACCGGTGACCTGGCCCGGTTCGCCTGGCAGCAGGCGAAGTTCCGGCTGCTCGCCACCGAGCACGCCGGTGACATGTCGCAGGCCAAGGAGGCCGCGCTCGCCTTCGTCCAGGGCTGGCGGGTGGACGATGTCGAACGCCTCACCGAGGAGATCTTCGACGAGCTGATGGCCCCGCGCATCTGGGCCGGCACCCGCAAGCTGGCCCAGCGCCACCTCGACGCGGGCGAGCGGGTCTGGCTGGTCAGCGCGGCCCCGGTGGAGATCGGCCGGGTGATCGCGACCCGGCTCGGCCTGACCGGGGCGATCGGCACGGTGGCCGAGGTGGTCGACGGGGCGTACACCGGCCGGCTGGTCGGCGACCTCATGCACGGCCCGGCCAAGGCCGAGGCGGTCACCCAGCTCGCCGCGATGGAGGGGCTGGAGCTGAGCCGCTGCGCGGCGTACAGCGACTCGGCCAACGACCTGCCGATGCTCTCCACCGTGGGGCGCCCCGTGGCGATCAACCCGGATCCGGCGTTGCTCCGGCAGGCCCGCGAGCGGGGCTGGGACGTCCGCGACTTCCGCACCGGCCGGCGGGCCGTGAAGATCGCCGTGCCGTCCACGGCCGCCGCCGGGCTGGTCGCCGGGGCGGTCACGGCCGGGCTGGCCCTGCACCGCCGCCGCCAGCGCCTCGACTGACGCGCGGCCCGCGGGTCAGGGGCCGAACGGGTCCGGGCGGCGTTCGAGCAGCCGGTGCAGGGTCTGCTGGATGGTCTCCCGCACCTGGTCGGCGAGGTTGAACACGACCAGCGGATCGTCGGCCGAGTCGCGCAGGTGCGCGGTCGGGATCGGCGGGCAGAACTCGATCAGCCACTTGCTCGGCAGCGGCACCATGCCCAGCGGCCCCAGCCAGGGGAAGGTCGGCGTGACCGGGAAGTACGGCAGCTTGAGCAGCCGGGCCAGCGGCTTGATGTCGGCGAGCATCGGGTAGATCTCCTCGCCGCCGACGATCGCCACCGGCACGATCGGCGTGCCGGTCCGCAGCGCCGCCGAGACGAAGCCGCCCCGCCCGAAGCGCTGGAGCTTGTAGCGGTCGGCGTAGAGCTTGCCGACCCCCTTGAAGCCCTCTGGGAAGACGCCGACCAGCTCGCCGTTGCCGAGCAGCCGCTCCGCGTCGGGGTTGCAGGCGACCGTGCCGCCGGTCTTGCGGGCGATCTCCGAGACCACCGGCATCCGGAAGACCAGGTCGGCGCCGAGCAGTCGCAGGTAGCGGCGCGCCGGGTGCCGGTCGTGCAGGGCGGTCGCGAGCACCAGCGCGTCCAGCGCCACGGTGCCGGAGTGGTTGCCGACCACGAGGCCGGCCCCCTCGGCGGGCAGGTGCTCGACGCCGCCGACCTCGGTGCGGAACCAGTCCCGGTAGAGCAGCCGGACCAGCGGGTGGAAGACGGCGTCGGTCAGGTCCGGGTCGAAGCCGAACTCGTCCACCTCGTAGTCGCCGGCCAGCCGCCGCCGCAGGAAGGCCAGCCCCTTGGCGACCTTCGTGTCCCAGTGGTCCCCCGGGCGGTCCGCCACCGCCGGTCCGGGCGGGGTCGCGTCGCCCGCCCCGCCTCCGGCGGGCTCGTCCGTCGGCTTGTCCGCCACGGCCTTCCCGGCGACGGCCTTCTTGGCCACAACCTTCTTCGCGACGGCCTTCTTGGCCACGGCCTTTCTCGGGGCGGCGTCGCCCGGCGCGCCCGTCCGCGGGGCCGGGGCCGGCTCGTCGGCGGAGGTGTCCGGCTCGTCGGTGGCCCGCGGCGCCGCCTGCATCGCCGGCTCGGCGGCGGCCGCCGCGGCCCGCCGGTGCCCGTTGCGCCGCGCCGGCTCCGCGTCCGGCCCGGGCACGGTCAGCGGTACGTCGTACCGCGCCTCGCCCCGCTCCTCGGCCGCGCTCACGAGCGCTCCCGCACGGCGGCCCGGACCTGCCGGATGCCCTCCAGCACCAGCCGCTCGGCCGTGGCGAGCTGGTCCCGGGTCACCACGACACCGCCGTGGTGGGCGCGGATGAAGTCGTCGAACGCGGCCGCCGTCGAGCGGGGCGTGAAGCCGTACTCGCGCTCCAGTCTGGTGGTGTCCACCACCCGACCGTGCACGAAAAGGTCGACCTGGTCCAATCCGTAGCGGCCGAAGCCCAGGCTCCGGGCGACGGCGGCGGCACCGGACAGGCCCGGCTCCAGCACCGGCACGGCCACCCGGCCGGCCCGGCGGATGGCCTGCGACAGCGAGAGCACCCCCGGCCCGGCGACGTTGTAGGTCCCGGCGTGCTCCTCGGCGACCGACCGGTGGAGCACCTCCAGGGCGTCGTCGAAGTGGACGAACTGCAGGCGCGGGTCGCGGCCGAATACGGTGGGCACCACCGGCTGGGCGAAGTACCGGGTGAGGGTGGTGTCGGCGGTCGAGCCGATGAACGGCGCGAAGCGCAGCACGGTCGCGGTGACGTCGGGCCGGCGGCGGCGGAACCCGCGGACGTACCCCTCGATGTCGAGGATGTCGCGGCCGAAACCGCCGCGCGGCACCTCGCGCGGCTCGGTCTCCTCGGTGAAGACTGCCGGGTCGCGGAACGACACCCCGTAGGCGGCGGTCGACGAGCGGACCACGAGCTTGCGCAGCCGGGGCGCCCGCTGGCAGGCCGCGAGGAGCTGCATGGTGCCGATGACGTTCTGTTCCTTCATCGCCGATCGGCCGCCCTGCTGCGGGTCGGGGGCGGTGACCAGCGCCAGGTGCACCACGGCGTCGACGTCGAGGTCGGCCAGGAGACTGCCGAGCGAGTCGAGGTCGAGGCGGACCCGCTCGACCCCGGAGAGCAGGTCGGCTAGCTCCGGGTTGGGGGTGGCCGGGTCGACGCCGATGACGCGTTCGATGCGGGGGTCGGCGGCGAGCCGGGCGGCGACGTGCGCGCCGAGGTAGCGGCCGACGCCGGTCACGACGACGACCCCCGGAGCACCTGAGGTGCCGCCGGGGGTCATGTCGTGCGCCTCGGCCGGCAGGCGGGATCGAGCCGGGACGTCCACGGCCTGATCACCTGAGCCTCCGAGGGTCGGCAGGTGGCAAGTGGTGCCGGGTGCCGGGCCGCAGCCCGGCCCCGGTCACTTGCCGAGACGACGACGCTGGACGCGGGTCTTGCGCAGCAGCTTGCGGTGCTTCTTCTTAGCCATGCGCTTGCGGCGCTTCTTGACCACCGAGCCCATACGACAGCCTTTCGATGCAACGTGCGGGGCGGACCGGGAGACACCACGGGGAGTGGCGCCGGTGACCGCTTGCGGACAACGGACCGGACCAGCGTGGTGGGCAGGGCACACCAGGGTGCGGTCACGGTCGGGGTCCAGGGTAGCCGGAGTGCGTCAGCAGGACCAACGCGCCCCCGTCGATGCCCGTTACGTCGCACTCGTCGGCCTGGCCGCGCGACGTGTCAGGCGGTTTCCTGGAACGCGCCCCGGAGGTATTCGTGCACGGCGTGCTCGGGCACCCGGAACGACCGGCCGACCCGTACCGCGGTCAGCTCACCGCTGTGCACGAGACGGTAGACCGTCATCTTGGACACCCGCATGACCGTCGCCACCTCGGCGACGGTCAGGAACCTGACATCCGACAGTCGAGCGTCGGACTGTGACCCGGCCATGGCTCACCGACCCATTCCCATGCCCGGCGCGTGCCGCCGAGCAGGTTGCTTCCCGCCACGACGAGCGACGCGCGTGTTACCAGTACGGTAGCGGGGCGGCTGTGACCGGCGCGATCCCTTCCTTCGTTTGATCATGGAAGGGTGCCCGTCGGCCCCGCGTTGAGCTGGCGTTTTTCGCCCGGACGGGTGGCCTGTCCCAGTTCGCGGAGCCCGCCTCGCGGCCGGTACGTCACTCGGCGCGCAACGCCACCACGGGGTCGAGCCGGCCGGCGCGCTGGGCGGGCACCACCCCGAAGACGATGCCGACCGCCGCCGAGACGCCGAAGGCGAGCGCCAGCGACCACCAGGTGATCGCCGCCGGGATCGGCGAGACCGCGTCGACCAGCAGCGCGGTGCCCACCCCGAGCGCCATCCCGGTCAGCCCGCCGATCGAGGTGAGCAGCACCGCCTCCAGCAGGAACTGCACGCCGATGTCCCGGGGCCGCGCGCCGACCGCCTTGCGCAGGCCGATCTCGCGGGTCCGCTCGCGTACCGAGACCAGCATGATGTTGGAGACGCCCACGCCGCCGACCAGCAGCGAGATGCCCGCGATGGCGGCCAGCACCCCGGTGAGCACGCCGAGGATGTCGCCGAGCACGCCGAGGATCTGCTGCTGGGTGACCGCGCTGAACTCGGTGTCCGGGTGCCGGCGGGACAGCTCGGCCACGATCCGCTCGCCGAGCTGGTCGATCCGCTCCCGGTCGGGCGCCTTGACCGCGATGCCGTCGATCCGCTGCGTCCCCCAGAGCCGCTGCGCGGCGGTCACCGGGATGTGCACCTCGTCGTCCCGGTCGACGCCGAGGCTCTGCCCGAGCGGGGTGAAGACGCCGATCACCCGGAACCGGACCCCGGCCAGGGTGACCTGCTGGCCGAGCGGGTCCCGGTCGGGAAAGAGCGCCCGGGCCACGGACGCGCCGAGCACGGCCACCCGGCGGCTGGTGTCCACGTCGGCCCCGGCCAGGTAGCGGCCGCGGGCCAGCGAGCGGGTGAAGACCGTCGGGGTGGTCTCCAGCACCCCCTGCACGGTGGTGAAGTCGGACCGGGTGCCGGCCCGCGCCGTCGCGCCGGAGGCGATGGTGACGGCCACCCGGCCGGGGTCACCGACCACCCGGGAGACGGCGTCCACGTCCTTCAGTTCCAGCGGCGACACCACCGGGGCGGTGCCGACGTCGAGCTTGCCGGGCACCACCAGGAGCAGGTTCGAGCCGAGCCCCTCCACCTGCTGTTCGACCTTCTGCTTGGTGCCGGTGCCGATGGCGACCAGGAGCACCACCGAGGCGACCCCGATGATCACCCCGAGCATGGTCAGCGCGCTGCGCATCCGGTTGGCCCGCAGCGCGTCCAGCGCCACCCGCCAGGCCTCGGCCACCCTCACCCGGCACCCCCGGGCGCGGCCTGCGCGCCGGTCCCGCCGGTGCGCGGAAGGCGTCCGGTGGCTCCGGTGGCGCCACCGGAGCCACCGGACGGGTGCCCCGGGCCGCTTCCGGACGCGGACCGGGGCTCCGCGCTGGGAGCGGCGTCCAGTGTCTCAGGTCGACCGTCGCCGCCCGACAGCGGTCGATCATGAACGGTGTCGGACCGGATCAGCCCGTCCCGGACGGCGATCCGCCGGCGGGCCCGGGCCGCCACCTCCGGGTCGTGGGTCACCATGACCAGCGCCACCCCGGACTCGGCGTTCAGCCGTTCCAGCAGCTCCAGCACCGCCTCGCCGGTGGCGCTGTCCAGGTTGCCGGTGGGCTCGTCGGCGAGCAGCACCGCCGGGTCGGTGACCAGGGCCCGGGCGATCGCCACCCGCTGCTGCTCGCCGCCGGAGAGCTGGTTGGGGCGGTGGGTCAGCCGGTGTCCCAGCCCGACCCGCCCGAGCATCGCCGCCGCGCGTTCCCGCCGCTGCCGCGCCCCGACGCCCCGGTAGACCAGGGGCAGGGCCACGTTGTCCACCGCGGACGTCCGGGGCAGCAGGTGGAACGCCTGGAAGACGAAGCCGATGGTCTCGTTGCGCAGCGTCGCCAGCTCCGGCGCGGTCAGGGTGGCCACGTCCCGGCCACCGATCACCAGCCGGCCGCCGGTCGGCCGGTCCAGCCCACCGAGCAGGTGCATGAGGGTGGACTTGCCCGAGCCGGAGGGCCCGATCACCGCCACGTACTCGCCCTGCCCGATGGTGAGCGACACCCCGCGCAGCGCGGGCACCGACACCCCGTCCAGCTCGTACGTGCGGGACACGTCGACCGCCTCGATCGCGGCAACGGTCACCGGAGTTCCTGGCCGTCGTGGACCTGGTCGGCGCCGCGCACCACGATCCGGTCGCCGGTGCGGACCCCGCTGACGATCTGCACCAGGTCCTGCCCCTGTACGCCCACGGTCACCGGCACCCGGTCGGCCTTCCCGTCCCGCAGCAGCCAGACCGCGTCCCGCCCGTCGGCGGAGAAGACCGCCGAGGCGGGTACGGCCACCGCGTCGGCCGCCTCGCGGACCCGGAGACGGACCACGGCGTTCATGCCGGGGCGGGGCGCCGGGGCGGCCTCCCCCTCGCCGAGCCGCCCGGCGCCGAGGCCGAGCCGGACCCGGTAGGTGACCCCACCCCGCGCCGAACTGGTCGGCAGCACGTCCACCGAGCGGACCGTGGCGTCGTACGTCGCACCGGTCACCGCGTCCAGCTCGACCGCGGCGGTCAGCCCGGCCCGGACCAGCAGCACATCCGTCTCGTCCACCTCGGCGAGCAGGCCGAGCTGCCCGGTGTCCACCACGGTCAGCACCGGCGTGCCCGCGGTCACCCGGCCGCCGGCCGGGACCGCGTCGTCCACCCCCGCCGGCGGGCCGCCCTGCCCGGCCGCGCCGAGGGCCGACGGGTCGAGGCC
>NZ_MUYZ01000293.1:0-8748 GCF_003013775.1 Micromonospora sp. MH33 | reverse complement strand
GCGCCCCGCCGGCACCGCCGCAGACCACCGGCGCCGGGCTGCCGCGCCGGACCCGGGGCGGGCAGCTTCCCGCGCCGCTGCCCACCACCGCCCCGCCACCGCGGCCCGCGGACGACCTGCTCGACCCCGAGGTGGTACGCGCCCGCCTGTCCGCCCTCGCCGAGGGGGTGGCCAGCGCGATGCGCCGTGCCCCGAACACCACACCCACCGGGAGAAATCCATGACCTCACCCGTGACCGCCGGACTCGACTGGCTGCTGGCGAACTTCGCCGAGCAGGTGCCGGACGTGTCGCACGCACTCGCGGTGTCCGAGGACGGCCTGCGGCTCGCCGCGTCCCCCGACCTCGCGCCCGACCAGGTCGACCAGCTCGCCGCAGTGATCAGCGGACTGGCCAGCCTGACCGTGGGCGCGGCCCGGCTGATGTCCGCCGGCCGGGTACGCCAGCAGATCGTCGACATGGACGGCGGGGTGCTGCTGGTGATGGCGGTCGGCGAGCGGGCACTGCTCGGGGTGCTCGCCGCGCCCGGCTGCGACCTGGGCCAGATCGGCTACGAGACGGCGACGCTGGTGCAGCGGGTGGCGGAGGCGCTGGAACCGGCGGCCCGCCGGTGACCCGCCGCCCGCCGCGGCTGGTCGCCGCGCTCCTGCTGGCCGCCCTGCTGACCGGCTGCGGCGGGGCCGACACCGGGCCGCGTGCCTGGCACGACGGGCGGATCTTCCTGGCCACCGGCAACACCACCGGCGTCTACTACCAGCTCGGCGGCGGCTACGCCGACCTGATCAGCCGGCACCTGCCCGGCTACGAGGCGCGGGCCGAGCCGACCGGCGCCTCGGTGGAGAACATCACCCGGCTGGCGGGCGGCGACATGGAGATCGCCTTCAGCCTGGCCGACACGGCCGCGGACGCGGTCAGCGGTCGGGGCGCGTTCGACGGCCAGCCGCAGCCGGTACGGGCACTGGCCCGGGTCTACAGCAACTACACTCACGTGATCGTCCGGGCCGGCGGGAAGATCGACAGCTTCGCCGACCTGCGCGGCAAGCGGATCTCCACCGGCTCGCCCAGGTCCGGCACGGACATCATCGCCGGGCGGCTGCTCACCGCCGGCGGGATCGACCCGGACAGGGACATCCAGCGGCTCAACCTGTCGCTGCCGGAGACCGTGCAGCGGATGCGGGCGGGCAGCCTGGACGGGATGTTCTTCTCCGGCGGCCTGCCCACCCCGGGCATCAAGGACCTGCTTTCCAGCGCGCCCGGGGCGTTCCGGCTGCTCCCGCTCACCGAGCTGGCCGAGCCGCTGGCCGCCCGCTACGGCCCGGTCTACACCACGGCCACGCTGCCCACGGAGGTCTACGGCACCCCGGCGCCCACCCCGACCATCACGGTGGCGAACGTGATCCTGGTGGCGGCGGACATGCCGGACCAGCTCGCGTACGACCTGACCCGGGTGCTCTTCACCTGGCAGGGCGAGCTGATCAAGGTGCACCCGGAGGCGGCGAACTTCACCCGGGAGAGCGCCGCCGCCACCGAGCCGATCCCGCTGCACCCGGGCGCCGTGCGCTACTACCGCAACGGCTGACGGCTCAGAGGTTCGCGGGGGCGGTGGCGGCCCGGGCGGCGGCGACGAGCCGGTCCGTCTCGGCGGTCACCGCCTCGTCGTCGGTGGGCGTGCCCGGGTCGTACCGCACCGTCCAGGTCAGCCCGTCCGCACCGGGCACCCGGCGGGCGACGATCCGGCCGGCGCCGCCGGGCACCGGGTGGTGCGCCGTGTACGCGACCGAGCGGGTGACCCGGGCCCGCACCTGGTGCGGCAGCTCCCCCGGGTCGAGCAGCAGGTAGGTCTCGGCCGGGCAGTCGGCGACCACCAGGTAGCCGTCGCGTTCGGCGACCCGGTCGGCGGGGGTGACGGTCAGCTCGCGGCCGGACCAGACCGCCTTGAGGACGTCGTGCCAGCCGATCCGCTCTCCCCGGCCGGGCAGCCAGAGCCCCAGGTTGCTGGCCACCACCACGCCGTCGCCCTCGCCGTTGCCGACGGCGGCCCAGGCGAGCACCCGCTCGTCG
This sequence comes from Micromonospora sp. MH33, assembly GCF_003013775.1. Taxonomy (NCBI): domain Bacteria; kingdom Bacillati; phylum Actinomycetota; class Actinomycetes; order Micromonosporales; family Micromonosporaceae; genus Micromonospora; species Micromonospora sp. MH33. Next base: position 6,688 of record NZ_MUYZ01000293.1, on the reverse strand, counting down.
GCGTGCAGCGGCGGCCGGTCGGCCGGGGGCAGCTTCGGCTTGCGGCTGAACAATCCCATCAGAGCCGTCTCCGTTCATGATGCGTGGACAGCATCTGGTCGGATGTCCCGCCTTGCGACGGAACGGTCCCGGTCTTGTCTGCATTGGCAGTGCCGGGTTGACGTTTCACGGCCACCAGCCCCTCGGGCGAGGTCTTACGGTCGGCTCCACGTCCGTTTGGGGACTCCCGGCCACTCCGGGCGTCGAAGGCCTCACGCGCGAGCGCGGCAAGGTTGCGTGCGGCATTCAGATCACGATCAAGACTCAGGCCACAGGCAGCGCAGGTGTAGGTTCGCTCAGACAGGGCCAGTTTGGCTTTCACCGTGCCGCAACCCGAGCAGGTTTTCGAGGATGGGTACCAGCGGTCGGCCACTATCAACTGGCCGCCATTCCATATGGTCTTGTAGGCCAACTGCCGCCGGAGCTCCGCTAATCCAGCACCAGCAATGCTTCGGGCCAGGCTTCGGTTACGCAACATGCCGGCCACGTTGAGATCTTCCACCACAATCTTGCCGTATTCGCAAGCGAGGCGGGTGGTGAGCTTGTGCAACCGGTCGCGGCGTAGATTCGCCAGCCGGGCGTGTGCCCGCGCCAGCCGGCGGCGTGCCCTTTCCCAGCGATTGGACGGGCGGCGTCCGCTGCGCGTGTCGGGGCCGACCCGCCGGGACAAGCATCTAGCAAGTCGTCGCGTCCGACGTGAGGCGTCCCCGAGATCCTGTGGGTTGGGGACCATTTCGCCGGTAGACAACACAGCGAGATGCTTCACTCCGAGGTCGACGCCCACTGTGGTGTCCGGCCTGTGCGGCATACGGTCAACGCGCTGCACCTCGCAGGTAAATGCCACGTACCAGCGTCCGCCCGCACTGCGCACGGTGGCGGACAGAATCCGGGCGGTGCCCGACTCGATACGGCGCGCAAGCTTACGGGTTGACTCGTGGGACTTTAAGCGTCCTAGTCGCGGCAACACCACATGCTGACGATCAGCCTCGACCCTAATTGTGCCGGTTGTGAACCGAACGGTGGGGGCCGACCGACGGCGTGCCTTGAACCGAGGAAACCCGATACGCCGTCCCGCACGCTTGCCGCTACGGGAGTCAGCCCAGTTCTTCAATCCTCGGGCCAGAGCGTCTAAGCCAGTGTTGTAGGCCTCCTTCGAACACTGCTTCCACCACGGGGCAACCTCCGCCTTAGCCGCATTCCACGCTCTCCGCAGCGCGGGTAATGACCACATGATCGGAGGCGTCAGTTCCTCTTCACTGATCCCGTATGAACGTTCGGCAGCTCGCTGGTCCATAACTGCCTTGACCCGCGCAAGCGACCAGTTGTAGGCCAAGCGCGCCGCACCGGCATGCGCAAGCACGGCCCGATGCTGAGCCGGGGTCAGATCCAGCGCAAATCGGTACGCCTGAATAACCTTCACGCCGGGTCGTCTCTCTTGCCGCGGGCTCCTAGGCGAAGTGACAGACAACTACTCCCCGGCAGCCTGCTCGCGCAGGGCGCGCGCATGCTGCTCCAGCGAAAGCAACTCTCCAAAAAGCGCAAAGTATTCATCCTTATTGCTCACTGGGTTGATCCGCTGGATCTTCGCCTTGAGATCCCTGATCCGACCTGTCACCGAACCCCACTGAAGGCGGGCCATGGTGATTGAAACGTAGCGCAAGTCTGGTTCCCCGTCGATGCGCAGAGGCTCGACTGCCAGTTCGCCGATAAGTGCCTTGCCCGCCAAGTCATCACAGGCGTCGCGGACCTGCTCGATCCAGACCGCGCCACTTGCAGCCCCTGCCGTACCCCCGGCCATTGCTATCGCGGTTCGCGCAGCTACATGTAACGGGTGTCGATACTCGCCAGCCTCGACCGCATCGAACATTGGGCCCGCTAGCACGGGCTGCTGAAGTGCCAGCTTTAGCGCCTCCCGCTCTACCATCGACCGGGGACTGTCCACTGTCGGCGACGCATTCTTTGCTGGCTGCACGAGCCCCGCAACGGCGTGACCGTTGGCCTTGTCTACGGCCTTCAGTACAGCACGAACATCCTCTGGATCAACACCTGTGACCTTCGCAAGCTCCCGCAGGTACTGCTCGCGCAGATCCCAACGACGGATCTTCAGCATGAGGGGGGCAATCGCCTGCATAGCAGCGGTTCGGCCCTCTGCAAGCTCAAGATCGTATCGTCCAGCAATGCTTCTGATGGCGTAAGTGAGCAACGGCTCCCTGCTCGCTACCAGATCGCGGACCGCAAGGTCGCCCTTTTCCAGCCTGAGCTCACAGGGGTCCATGTTGTTAGGGCTGACAGCGATGAAGGTCTGAGCGAGAAATTCCTGATCGTCTTCGAAAGCCCGCATGGCGGCCTTCTGACCGGCCGCATCCCCGTCAAACGTGTAAATGATCGCACCAGCGTGCACGCTGCTGTCCAAAATCAGCCGGCGCAAGACCTTGATGTGGTCGGCGCCGAACGCGGTGCCGCAGGTCGCCACGGCGGTGGGCACCCCGGCCAGGTGGCAGGCCATCACGTCGGTGTAGCCCTCGACCACCACCACCTTGCCCTGCTTGGCGATCTCCCGCTTGGCCTGGTCGATGCCGTAGAGGACGTGCGACTTCTTGTAGATCGGCGTCTCGGGGGTGTTCAGGTATTTCGGGCCGTCGTCGTCGTCGAAGAGCTTGCGGGCGCCGAAGCCGATCACGTCGCCGGTGAGGTCGCGGATCGGCCAGAGCAGCCGGCGCCGGAACCGGTCGATCAGGCTGCCCGAGCGGGACGGGCGCGACAGCCCCGCGGTCACCAGCTCGTCGTGGGTGAAGCCCTGCTGGCGCAGGTGCTTGGTGAGCAGGTCCCACGCGTCGGGGGCGAAGCCGCAGCCGTAGCGCTCGGCGGCGGCCCGGTCGAAGCCCCGCTCGGCGAGGAACTCCCGGGCCCGCCGGGCGCCGGCCGTGCTGAGCTGGGCACGGTAGAAGTCGACGGCGGCGGCGTGCGCGGCCACCAGGCGCTGCCGCTGCCCCTGCTGGGGGCGGGGGCGCGGGGTCGAGCGGTCGTCCTCGACGTAGCGCAGCTGGATGCCGGCGCGGGCGGCGAGCCGCTCGACGGACTCGACGAAGCTCAGGTGCTCGGCGTCCATCAGGAACTTGATCGCGTCGCCGCCGGCCCCGCAGCCGAAGCAGTACCAGACGTTGCGGGCCGGCGAGACGTTGAACGAGGGGCTCTTCTCGTCGTGGAACGGGCAGAGGCCCTTGAGGTTGCCGCCGCCGGCCGACTTGAGCGTCACCGTGTCGGAGATGACCTCGGCGATCGAGGTGCGCTCGCGGACCAGCGCGATGTCCTCGTCCCGGATCCGCCCCGCCATCTCCGCCACCTCCTCGGCGTACATCCTGCCCTGCCGGACCGACGATCCGGCGGTCGGGGGGACGGGCGTGTGGCGGACACCGCCCGCCCCCGGTCACGCCGAGCGACCGGCCCCGGTGGCGGCGCCCCCGATCCGGGGGAACGGCTCGATGGAGAAGACCACCTCGACCGGCACCTCGAAGTACGCGGCGATCCGCAGCGCCAGGTGCAGGCTGGGCCGGAACTCGCCCCGCTCCAGGTAGCCGACCGTCTGGTAGTGCACACCCAGCGCGTCGGCGAGCTGCCGCCGGGAGATCCCCCGTTCGGCGCGCAGCACGGCGATCCGGTTGTGCACGGTCTCGCTCATCGGCGCCCTCTCATCCGACCCGCTGCATGGCCCGTTCCCGCCGGGCCGCCACCCGCGAGCCGGACTCCCGCCGGGCCATCCGCCGCAGCACCACCGGGGCCAGCACCAGCCCGAGCACCGCCCACGCCCCGAGCACGCCGAGGGTCTCCAGGTGGCGCCAGGAACCGCCCAGCTCGACCGCCGCCAGGTCGGCGGGGAGCAGCGCCGAACGCATCCCCAACCCTAGCCAGTAGACCGGGAAGACCTGGGCGACGCCCTGGAGCCAGCCGGGCAGGCCGTTGATCGGGTAGAAGATGCCGGAGAGCGCGATGAGGCCGAAGATCGGCAGCACCACCAGGCCCATGTTCCGGGGGTTCTCGATCAGCGAGCCGATCACGGCGCCCAGCGGGAGCGTCGCCACCAGCCCGAGCGGCACCACCCAGGCCAGGGTGAGCCAGGTGCCGGGGTCGCCGAGCCGGATCCCGTCCAGGAAGAACAGCCCCGGCGTGAGCTGGAGCACCACCCCGATCAGCGACACCGCCGAGATCAGCACGATCTTGCCGATCAGGTAGCCGAGCATCCCGTTCGGCGTCGCCTTGGCGCGCAGCAGGGTGCCGTCCTCCCGGTCGACGATGAGCTGCTGGGACAGGCCGAGCAGCCCGCCGAAGATCAGGCCCATGCCGATCGTGCTGGGCAGCGCCCGGGCGCCGAGGGAGAAGTCGGTGCCGGGCACCGTGGAGCCGCGCATGAAGAACATGGCGACCAGCAGCACCGCGGTCGGGAAGAAGTAGTTCCAGAGGTCCTGCCCGTTGGTGAAGGTGTTGCGCAGCTCGATCACGCCGCGCCGCACACCGGCCCGGACAGCCGTCACGGTCGGGTTCATCGTTCGCTCCCCTGCTGCCAGACCCGGGCGGCCCGGCCGGCTCGCAGCCCGGACTCCTCCTCGTGGACCAGCGTGATGTAGGCGTCCTCCAGGCTGGCCCGCCGGACCTCCAGCTCCTGCACCCGGTCGCCGTGCTCGCGGAGCAGGTCGCGCAGGAAGCCGGTGGCGTCGGCCGTGCCGTGCACGAAGCGCTCGCCGTCGCGGGTCCAGCGGACCTCCGCGTCGCCGGCGACCCGGCGGGACAGCTCGTCGGGCGACCCGTCGGCGATGATCCGGCCACCGGCCAGGATGAGGATCCGGTCGGCCAGCTTCTCGGCCTCGTCCAGGTCGTGCGTGGTGAGCAGGATGGTGGTCTCCTCCAGGTCGGCCAGGCGGTGCACCAGCTCGTGGAACTCCCGCCGGGCGGCCGGGTCGAAGCCGACCGTGGGCTCGTCCAGGAAGAGCAGCTCCGGGCGGCCCACGATGCCGACGGCCACGTCCAGCCGGCGGCGCTGGCCGCCGGAGAGCTGGTGCACCCGCTTGCCGGCGTGCGCGGTGAGGCCGACCGTGTCCAGCAGGTCGTCGGTCGGCCAGGGCCGGGGAATGCGCTCGGTGGCGTACGGCGCGTAGAAGTCGCCGAGGTGGGCCAGCAGGTCCCGGACCCGCCACTTGCCGTGGTCGCGCCAGGACTGGAGCACCACGCCGATGCGGGCGCGCCAGCGCTCGTCGCCCCGGCCCGGGTCGACGCCGAGCACCCGGACCGACCCGGCCGAGCGCAGCCGGAAGCCCTCCAGGATCTCGATCGTGGTGGTCTTGCCGGCGCCGTTGGGGCCCAGCAGGGCGAGCACCTCGCCGCGCCGGGCGGTGAGGTCGACCCCGTGCAGCACGTCGACGGTGCCGTACCGCATGCGCAGGTCGCGTACGTCGAGGACCAGGTCCTCGTCGGGCGGGTGGGGGGTGGTGGCGGCCCCCGGCAGTTCGACCGCAGTCATACCCCGAAATGTAGCACCTCTACTACAAACCGAGGCATACCCGCTTCCCCGCCCATTGCGGATCTTGGATACGGGCGCCCGACCTGGCGCCCTACCTGGTCATGCCGACGCTGGACGACGCGGGGCCGTTCGCGCCCGAGCCGTTCCGCCGGCACTGGTTCCGCGATCTGGTCAGCCAGGCCGGCATGATCGCGCTGATGAACAGCGTGCTGGTCGGGCTGGCCGCCGCGCTGGCCGTCCTGACGGTCGCCCCGCCCTGGCTCGCGGCCACCGTCACCGCGCTGGTCCTGCCGGCCGCGATCGCGCTGCACCTGCGGGTGATCCGCCACCGGATCGCGGGCTCCGCTGCCCGGGTCGGCGCAGTGCTCACGAGCCGCGCCCTCGCGGTCGCCGGTCCCGAGCCGGTGGTCGACCGGGTGTAAGGCGGCCGCCGACGGGGACAACCGGCCCATGTCGGGTACGAGCAGGGCGAAGATCCCGTACCAGCCGGCCCTGGACGGGGTCCGGGCGCTCGCGGTCGCGGCCGTCCTCGCGTTCCACGGCGGGGTCGCCACCCTCCCGGGTGGTTTCCTCGGGGTGGACGCGTTCTTCGTGCTGTCCGGGTTCCTGATCACGTCGCTGCTGCTCGCCGAGCACCGCGACACCGGCCGCATCGACCTGGTCGCGTTCTGGGGCCGGCGGGTGCGCCGGCTGCTTCCCGCGTTGCTGCTGGTGCTCCTCGTCGTGCTGGTGCTCTCCCGGAAGCTGATGCCGGGCACCGAACTCGGTGCGCTGCGCTGGGACGAACTGGCCGCGCTCGGGTACGTCGCCAACTGGCGGATGGCGAACCGGGACGGGGACTACTTCGCCGCCACCGGCAGCCCGTCCCCGCTGCAACACACCTGGTCGCTCGGCATCGAGGAGCAGTTCTACCTGCTCTGGCCGCTGCTGCTGATCCCGCTGCTGGGCTGGGCGGCCAAACGGGGCGCGGTCCCGCCCCGCCGCCGGCTCGGCGTCGCGCTCCCGGTCGTCCTGCTGGGCGCGGCCGGCTCGGCGCTCGCCGCCGCGGCGCTGTTCACCCCGGGTGCCCCGGACCGCGTCTACTACGGCACCGACACGCGGGCGGTCGCCCTCCTGGTCGGTGCCGCGCTCGCCGTG
>NZ_MUYZ01000292.1:0-8759 GCF_003013775.1 Micromonospora sp. MH33 | reverse complement strand
CGCCCGGCCGGCCGGCCGGGTCCAGCACGAGCAGGCCGGCGGCGGGCCAGTCGGCCGCCACGCGGTGTGCGTCGTCGAGGACGCCCCGGGCCGCCGGATCGGCGATCCGCACCCCGGACAGGTCGACGATCACCGCGCCCGGCCGCTGCCAGAGCTGGGCGAGCAGCGCGCCCCGGACCGTGTCGAGCCCGGCCAGGTCCAGCACGCCGGTCAGCCGGACGACGGCGGAGGACTCGTCCGTCTCCACCAGGCAGCGCACGTCCGTCGGCATGATCGTCCCATTGTGCATGCCCGCCCCCCGACGCGCATCAGTCCGGTCGGCGGGACGCATCAGCGGTCCGTCCGGGAACGTCGGCTCATCGCCGCCACGGTGCCCACCGCCGTGCCGGCCGCCGCCAGCCCGAAGGCCGCCGTCAGCCGGATCAGCTGCGCGCGCCGGCCCTGCCACCCGTCGGTCCGCTCGGCCGCCGCGTCGGGCCGGAACACGTTGCCGGTGGCGTCCAGGCGTACGCCCGGGCCGAACTGGGTGCGCGCGGTGTACCAGCCGAGCACCCGCTCGGCCAGCGCCGGGGCGAGCCGCCACTGGAGCCCCATGAGCCGGGCCGCGCCACCGGCGTACGCCTCCCGCCGTGGCCGGCGCAGCAGCCGGACGATCGTCTCGGCCACCAGCTCCGGCGGGTAGACCGGTGGGGGCGGGGTCAGCTCCCGGCCGGTGTGGTTGGCGGCGTGCCGGAAGAACGGGGTGTCGATGCTGGCCGGCAGCACCGTGCAGAGCGAGATGTGGCCCCGGCCGGTGACCCGCAGCTCCTGCCGGACCGTGTCGGCCAGCCCGCGGATCGCGTGCTTCGTGGCGTTGTACGCCGACTGGTACGGCATGGCCACCTCGGCCAGCACCGAGGCGTTGTTGACCAGCACCCCGCCGCCGGCCGCGTCGAGCCACGGCAGTGCCGCCCTGGTCCCGTAGACGGTGCCCAGCAGGTTCACCTCGACCACCCGGCGGAACTCGGTCACCGGGATCTCGTCGAAGAGCCCCACCGTGCCCACCGCCGCGTTGTTGACCCAGGCGTCGATCCTGCCGAACTCGGCCGCCGCCCGCGCCGCGAGCCGCACCACCGCCTCCGGGTCGGTCACGTCGGTCGGCACCACCAGGGCCCGCCCGCCCAGCTCCCGGCAGCGGTCGGCGACCCGGCGCAGCGCCTCCTCGCTCCGGGCGGCCAGCACCACGTCGGCGCCCCGGCGGGCCAGCGCGTACCCGGTGGCCGCGCCGATCCCGCTGGAGGCGCCGGTGATCACGACCGTGGCGTCGTCGAGGCTGCGGGTGAGAGGCATTCCTCGCCCGTACCCCCGGTCCGGCCGGGTCATGCCGCCCGAGTCGCCCGGATCACGGTTGGTTCGCCGCCAGTTCGGGCAACCTGTCCGCAACGCGACCGTGCCGCGCGCTGTCCCATCCGCGCGACGGTCCGTCGGTCCGCTCCCGATCTGCCAGGTTTCGGCGCACCGGGGCCGGGTTAATGGGACCCTCTGACCGGAGGACCCCACCGCTCGCGAGAACGCATGGAGGTGCACCATGCGCGTCGGCCTTGTGTGCGCGCACGCCGGCCCGTCCGTAGACGGTCCCACCGTCGGGACGCACCAGCACATCGCGCGGGTGGCGACCGAGCTCGCCGTACGGGGCCACGACGTCCGGGTGTACGAGCGCCGCGACGCGCCGGGCCAGGAGTCCGTCGACGTGGACGGCTACCACCTGGAGCGCGTTCCGGTCGGCCCGCCCGCCCCGCTGCCCACCGCCGAGCTGGTGCCGTACGTGACCGAGTTCGGCCGCTGGCTGGCGCAGCGGTGGTCCGGCGACTGGGCCCCCGAGGTGGTGCACGGGCACTACTGGGTCGGCGGGCTGGCCGCGGCCCACGCCGTCCGCGAGACCGACATCCCGGTGGTGCAGACCTTCCACTCCCTCGGCGTCGAGCAGCTGCGCCACCTCGGCGGCGGGTACGACGGGCCGGGGGAGCGGATCCCGCTGGAACGGGCGCTGACCCGGGCCGTCGACATCGCGGTCGCCCAGTGCAACGACGAGGTCGACGAGCTGACCCGGATGGGACTGCAGCGCACCTCGGTGGCGATGGTGCCGACCGGGGTGGACACCGCGCAGTTCCACCCGGACGGCGAGGCGGCCCCCCGCGACCAGCGGGCCCGCATCCTCTCCGTCGGCGGGCTCGCGCCCGGACACGGCCAGGACGACCTGATCCGGGCCATGCGGCTGGTCGGCGACGCCGAGCTGGTGATCGCCGGCGGCCCGCCGGCCGAGCAGCTCGCCAACCACGCCGAGGCGCGCCGGCTGCGCGAGCTGGCCGAGCGGACCGGGGTGGCCGAGCAGGTGAAGCTGGTCGGCGCGGTCCCGCACGACCAGATGGCCACCTGGTACCGCTCCGCCGACGTGGTGGCCTGCACCCCGCACTACTCGTCGGCCGGCCGGGTGTCGCTGGAGGCGATGGCCTGCGGTGTCCCGGTGGTCGGCTACGCCATGGGCGGCATCGCCGACGCGGTGGTCGACGAGGTGACCGGCAAGCTGGTGCCGCCCGGGGACGTGCGCGCGCTCGGGGTCACCCTGCGCCGGATCCTCGCCGACAACGCCGGGCGGTTCGCGTACGGGCACGCCGCGGTGGACCGGGTCCGGTGCAGCTACACCTGGGAACGGACGGCCGGCGCGCTGGAGCGGCTCTACGAGCGGGTGATCGGGCGCCGGAAGCCGGCCGAGCCCCCGGTCCCCGTCGAGGTGGCCGCCGAGCAGCGTGGACCCGTCGAGGCGGCCTGACTCAGCGCCGGGCGCGGACGGCCGAGCCGGCGCCGATCATCGCGGGCTCCCGGTCCCGCGCCACCGCGTGGTGGTGCTGCGGCTCGGCGTAGCGGGTCAGGCCGACCACGGCGGCCAGCGTGGCCAGGAAGCCGAGCCCGGCCAGCCACTCCCGGCCCGGCCAGATCCGGTCGTTGAGCAGCAGCAGGCCGACGATCGCCGCGGGCACCGCCCCGGCAGCGTCCATCGCGGCCACTGCGGCCGTGGTCGAGCCGCGCTGCATGGCCAGGCCGAGCAGGAGCTGGCCGACCACCGAGTGGGCGATCAGCAGGTAGAGCAGCGGGTCACGGACGAACGCCTCCGCCGAGTCGGCCGAGGCGAGCGGCCGGGCCGCCACCGCGGCGGCGGAGAACGCCATCCCGGCCAGCGAGCCCAGCACCACCGAGCCGGGCGCGCCGTGCAGCCGGACGGCGAAGAAGCCGAGCACCGCGATCACCCCGAGCGCTACCGCCAGGCCGACCAGCCCGGCGGTGCCGAGCTGCCGGGACGGCGCCGGCTCGGCGGCCAGCACCAGCGCGGTGATCCCGCCGAACAGGAGCACCAGCAGCGCCACCTCGGCGGCCGGCAGACGCCACTTGAGCACCAGCACGCCGAGCACGGCGGTCACCCCCAGCCCGGCCGCCACGCTCGCCTGGACCAGGAACAGCGGCAGGTCGCGGCGGGCCAGGAAGGCCAGCACGAAGCCGACGACCTGGCAGGAGAGCCCGACCAGGTAGGTCCGGTGACTGGCCAGCCGGAGCAGCAACCCGGGATCGAAGGTGTGGTGCACGGTGGTCCGCGCCGCGGCCACCGACTGGAGGAGGTTGGCGAAGCCGTACGCGACGATCATCGCCGCCAGGAAGCACCAACCGGAGGAGACCACCTGGCGAGGATAGAGGCTACCGGTGGGTCAGCGCTCGGCCGGCCGGCCGAGCCGGGCCAGGATGTCGTCGTGCAGCGGGCCGTTGCTGGCGATGGCGCTGAGCCCGCCCGAGCCGTCCCCGGCCAGGGCCGGCCGCCCGGCCAGGTCGGTGAACGTGCCGCCGGCCTCGGTGACGATCGGGACCAGCGCCGCGACGTCCCAGAGCGACAGTTCCGGCTCCACCATCACGTCCAGCGCCCCCTCGGCCAGCAGCATGTAGCCGTAGAAGTCGCCGTACGCCCGGCTGCGCCAGGCGTCCCGCATGATCTGGAGGACCGGCTCCAGCCGGCCGGCCTCCTCCCAGCCGGTGAGCGAGGAGTAGCAGAAGCTGGCGTCGGCCAGGGTGGTCACCCCGGAGACCCGGATCGGCGCGCCGGAGGCCAGGTCGGGGCCGGCGAAGGCGCCCGCGCCGCGGGCCGCCCACCAGCGCCGGCCGAGCGCCGGGGCGGACACCAGGCCGAGCACGGCCCGGTCGCCCTCCAGCAGCGCGATCAGGGTGGCCCAGACGGGTACGCCCCGGACGAAGTTCTTGGTGCCGTCGATCGGGTCGACGATCCAGCGCCGCCCGTCCGGGCCGGTGGCCGGCTGCTCGCCGTACTCCTCGCCGAGCAGTCCGTCGCCGGGGCGGTGGGTGGCCAGCAGGGCGCGGATCTCCCGCTCCACGGCGGTGTCCGCGTCGGAGACCGGGGTCAGGTCGGGCTTCGACTCGACCCGCAGGTCGAGGGCCCGGAACCGGGCCGTGGAGAGGGCGTCGGCGGCGTCCGCGAGCCGGTGGGCGAGGGCGAGGTCGTCGGCGTACCCGGTCATGGTCGACACGGTAGCGACGTGCGCCCGGCCGCGACCGGCGGGTGGCCGGGGTTCCGCCGGTCAGGAACCGGCGAGCGGGTCGCCGGGGTTCCGCTCGGGCTCGCGCGGATCGCCCTCGCCACTGCGGGAGGCCAGCAGCCGGCGGTACGAGGCCAGCCGGCGGGGGTCGGCCTTGCCGGCGGCCACCCAGGCGTCCAGCGCGCAGTCCGCCTCGTCGGCGGTGTGCTGGCAGTTGGCCGGGCAGTCGACCGTCGCCTCCACCAGGTCCGAGAAGCCGTGCAGCAGGCTCTCCGCGGAGACGTGCGCCAGCCCGAAGCTGCGTACCCCCGGGGTGTCGATGATCCAGCCCGGGTCCTGGTCGGTCCCGCTGTCGGGCTGCGGGGGCAGCCGGAGCGCCACGGCGCTGGTCGAGGTGTGCCGGCCCCGGCCGATCGCGCTGACCGTGCCGACCGCCCGGTCGGCCGCCGGGACGAGGCGGTTGACCAGCGTCGACTTACCCACCCCGGAATGCCCCACCATGACCGAGATCCGGCCGGCGAGCAGCGCGCGCAGCGCGGCCAGGTCCGAGTCGGGCCGGATCAGCACGTACGGCAGTTCCAGCTCGGTGTAGTAGCCGAGCACCGCCTCGGGGCCGGCCAGGTCGGCCTTGGTCAGGCAGAGCAGCGGGTCGATGTCGGCGTCGTATGCGGCCACCAGGCAGCGGTCGATGAACCCGGTGCGCGGCGGCGGGTCGGCCAGCGCGCTGACGATCACGAGCTGGTCGGCGTTCGCGACGACCACCCGTTCCAGCCGCCCCTCGGCCGTGGTGGCGTCGTCCTCGGCGGTGCGCCGCAGCACCGAGCGGCGCTCGGCGATCCGGACGATCCGGGCCAGCGCGCCGGGGGCGCCGGAGGTGTCGCCGACCAGGCCCACCCGGTCGCCCACCACCACCGACTTGCGGCCCAGCTCGCGCGCCCGCATGGCGGTGACGGTCGGGTCGTCCGGCCCGGCGTCGGGGAACACGCAGGTGTAGCGCCCCCGGTCGACGGCGATCACGAACCCGTCGACGGCGTCCTCGTGCCGGGGCCGGGTGCGCGTACGCGGGCGCGACGACTTGCCGGGTCGGACCCGGACGTCGTCCTCGTCGTACTCCCGCCGCCTGGTCGCCAGGACGTCCCCCCGTCGTCAGCTCTTGCCGGTCACCATCCCCGACCATAGTGCCGGGAACTCCGGCATGGTCTTCGAGGTGCACGAGACGTCGTCGACCTCGATGCCGGGGACGGCCAGCCCGGCCACCGCCGCGGCGTGCGCCATCCGGTGGTCGTCGTACGTCCGGAACGTCCCGCCGCGCAGCGGGCGGGGCCGGATCTCCAGCCCGTCGGTGGTCTCGGTGAGGTCCGCGCCCAGCGCGGCGAACTCCTTCGCCAGCGCGGCGACCCGGTCGGTCTCGTGCCCCCGGATGTGCCCGACGCCGGTCAGCCGGGACGGGGAGTCGGCGAGCATGGCCAGCGCGGTCAGCACCGGGGTCAGCTCGCCGACGTCGGAGAGGTCGGCGTCCAGCCCGCGGACCGTGCCGGTGCCCCGCACGGTCAGCCCGGCGGTGCCGAGCGTCACCTCGCCGCCCATGCGGTGCAGCAGCCCGCGCAGCTGCTCCACCGGCTGGAGGCTGCTGTGCGGCCAGCCCTGGAGGGTCACCTCACCGCCGGTGACCAGGGCGGCGGCGAAGAACGGCGCCGCGCCGGAGAGGTCCGGCTCGATCTCCCAGCCGCGCCCGGTCAGCGGGCCGGGCTCGACCGCCCAGACGTCGGGGGTGGTGTCGTCGACCGCGGCCCCGGCGGCGCGCAGCATCTGCACGGTCATCCGCAGGTGCGGCGCGGACGGCACCGGCGGCCCCTCGTGCCGGACCACCACGCCCCGGTCGAAGCGGGGCCCGGCCAGCAGCAGCCCGGAGACGAGCTGGCTGGAGGCGGAGGCGTCGATGACCACCTCGCCGCCGGTGACCCGGCCGGCGCCGAGGACGACCAGCGGGAGGCTGCCGGTCGGCGGGGCGTCGATGCGGACGCCGAGGGAGCGCAGCGCGCCGATCAGCGGGCCGAGCGGGCGGGTCCGGGCGTGCGGGTCGCCGTCGAAGGTGACCCGGCCCTCGGCCAGGCCGGCCACCGGTGGCAGGAACCGCATCACCGTGCCGGCCAGGCCGACGTCGACGTGCGCCGGGCCGACCAGCGGATGCGGTCGCACCAGCCAGCGGTCGTCGTCGGAGACCGACATGTGCGCGCCCAGCTCGCGCAGGCCGCCGGCCATCAACTCGGTGTCCCGGGCCCGCAGCGGCCGGTCGAGCGTCGACGGGCCGCTGGCCAGCGCGCCGAGCACCAGGGCCCGGGCGGTCATCGACTTGGAGCCGGGCAGGCGCAGCGTCGCGGCGACCGGGTCGCTCGCGGTCGGCGCGGTCCACGGCTGCGGCGGCCGGGTCGCGGTCAGATTCCCCACGCTCACATTCTGCCAACTCCACGGGCCGGTGGAACCGCGCGTCGTGCCTGCTCCCGGTTGGCGGGACAGCCGGAACGCCGGCGGCGGGTTAGCGTTGGCGCCATGTGCGGGAGGTACGCGACGACCCGGAGCGCGGGCGACCTGAGCGCGCTGTTCGAGTCGTCCGACGCCACCGGCGGGGTCGGGCCGGACTTCAACGTCGCCCCGACCGATCCCGTGCCGCTGGTCCGGCTGGCCCCGGAGGGGCACCGGCTGCTCTCCGTCGGCCGCTGGGGGCTCGTCCCGCACTGGTCGCGCACCGCCGCGGGCGCCGCCCGCATGATCAATGCGCGGGTGGAGACCGTCGCCACCAGCCGGGCGTACGCCCCTTCGTTCGGCCGCCGGCGCTGCCTCGTCCCGGCCGACGGCTGGTACGAGTGGGTCCGGCAGGCCGACGGCCGGCGGCAGCCCTACTTCATGACCCCACGCGACGGCTCGGTGCTGGCCTTCGCCGGCATCTGGTCGGTCTGGGAGGCCGCCGGCGAGGCCCGGCTCACCTTCAGCGTGCTGACCACCGCGGCGGTCGGCGAGCTGGCCGAGGTGCACGACCGGATGCCGCTGCTGCTGCCCCGGGAGCGCTGGGCGTCCTGGCTCGGCCCGACCGCCGAGCCCGCCGCGCTGCTGGCGCCGCCCGCTCCGGACTGGCTCGCCGGGCTGGAGATCCGTCCGGTCTCCCCGGCGGTCGGCGACGTCCGCAACGACGGCCCGGAGCTGACCGCCCGGGTCCCGCTGGCGCGTGCGGAGGCCGACACGGAAATGACGCTGTTCTGATCACACTCAGCACATTGTCGTGTGCTGATTTGCCGGGGTTGCGCCCGAAACGTCGCCCGGCCGTTTAGCCATGTTTACCGAAGACCCTTGTCCGCGCCTGTGCAAGTGCGATAGAACACAGCGCCGGTGTTGGGCGTCTGTTCGCACGGGGCGGATGACACCCATCGATCTTTCATGATCATTTGCCGGTCCCACGGGGGAGGTGGGTGTATTGACACGGGCACGTATGCCCCGCCCGCACGAGGTGGCCGCCGCGCGGCGAGATCCGCGACTGCTGCGGGCCCTGCGCGAGCGGCGCCAGGACGAGGCGTGGCGGACCAGAGGAACCTGCCAGAGCGTGGACCCGGAGACGTTCTTTCCGGCACCCAACGAACCGGCCGACGCGGCCGTGGCGCTCTGCCGCAGTTGCGACGTCCAGGGGTCCTGCCTGGCCTGGGCGCTGGAGGTGGGCGACTGCCACGGCGTCTGGGGCGGCACCACACCCCGCGAGCGGCGGGCCATGCTCGTCGCCTGGCGCAGCGAGGTGCAACCGGACCCGGACGCGGTGGACGAGGCCGGCCCGCCGGTCCGTGACCGCCTGCTCACCCTGGTGCCGTCGAGCTGATTTCGGTTCCGCCGTCGCCCGCGTTCCCGCCACCGGGGGCGCGGGCGACAGCGTTTCCCCACCTGACGGCCGGCGCGGCACCGCCGCGCGCAGAATGGGCCGGTGCGGCACAGCGACGAGATCGGGACACCCCGCGGACCGGCCCGCGTCCACACCGACCTGCCGGCGGCCGGCGGCGCCACCGTGCTGGTGCTCGGCCACGGGGCGGGCGGCGACGTGGACGCCCCGGACCTGGTGGCGGTCCGGGACGCGCTGGTCGGCGCCGGGGCGGGCGTGATCCGGGTGACCCAGCCGTACCGGGTGGCCGGCCGGCGCGCCCCCGC